>DAOLES010000015.1 GCA_035326705.1 Oligoflexia bacterium | reverse complement strand
TATTAACTTGAATTACGAAATTAAGAATTAGTTTTTAAATAAGTAAAAAATTCGATAAAATGGGCAAAGTTAGAAAGACTAATTAATAACTCTGCCCTATGAATACTTTAACAAATCGTCATCAAATTGTAACTACTTTTAGTATTTTTGATGACTTATCTGCACATTTAAAATTAAATAAACAATTATCTGGAAGAAAGCCAAGCTTAACTTTGGCTGAATTAGCAACTATTTCCCTTATTCGTAGTGAATACAATATTGGCAATTGGAAAGGCTTGTATAAGCTAATCAAAACATGTTATTCAAAAGAGTTTAAGCTTCCCAGTTACAAAAGCTTTGTTCTTCTCATGAGACAAAGCGCTAAGCAGATTATTCTCTTACTAGAAGCTTTATTTCAAATAAATCGTAAAAAGTCAGGAACTATCAAGTTAATTGATTCTACTCCTTTACCTGTCTGTCATAATAAAAGAATATTCAAGCACAAGACTATGGAGAGATTAGCAAGTAGAAAGAAATCAACTATGGGTTGGTTTTATGGATTAAAGCTACATGCTATGACTGATATTGAAGGGAATATTTTATACATCAAATTTACTACAGCGAAAGTTGATGATCGGCAAGCTTTAGATCAATTACTTGAGAAATTAGAACAATCAATCATTGTAGCAGACGGTGGCTATGTTTCTAAAAAGTTAGAAGAGAAAGCTCTGAAAAATGGGAACAAATTACTTGCTTGTGCTCGTAAGAATATGGGTAAAATGACTACATTTCTAGACAATTGTTTACTTAATCTGAGACCTAGAATTGAAACATTATTTTCAGTTTTAAAGGTGCGGTATGGCTTAGTTACCTCTCTTCCAAGGTCGGAAGAGGGTTACTTTGCTCATTATATCCACGTCATATTTGGATATGTTTTTAACAAATCTTTAATTTCGTAATTCAAGTTATTAAATATTTCTAAGGGTTCTGCAATCGATTTATAAAGTTCTGTTTGTTCTATTTGTGTTAGCAGTCTATTTGTTCTATCTTGTTCATGGAGGGTGTCCCCACTATACTATGAACATATTCTAAGAAAGATGGTTTAAAATAACGGGATATGCAAAAACGAATTCCCAAAGAAACCAAGGAGGAAATCCTTGAGAAAGTTAAAAACGGAGAAAAAGTATCAGAGCTTGCACCACAATATGGAATTTCAGACAAGACCATATACAATTGGCTGAAAGCACAGGTAAAACCTGAGATCAACCTAATGGAATGGAATAAGCTCAAGCGAGAGAATGAGGATTTAAAACAGATCATAGGACTGGTAACTCTCGAACTTGAGAGGTCAAAAAAAAAGAAAGGTCATAAAGCAAGCAAATAACAAACGTTTAGCAGGAGGATTGCTTGGGCTGGATAGTCGGAACATTTACTATCAGAGTGACAAGCTTGAACTAAGAGATCAATTAGTCAGGCAGCAGATCAAAAAGTGTTTCAAGGATAATCCTGCCTATGGGCACCGCAGAGTGGCCATTGACCTTGACTACAACAAGAAACGGATCAGTCGGGTAATGCGCAAGTATGGACTCAAGCCACCGAGGCTATGGTACCAGAAGAAGTTTTTAACAGAGGCAGAGCCAAGTTATAGAGATCAATTTAGCAACTTGATCAAGGAGGTAAGAGTAGATGAATTACAGATCAATGAGATTTGGTCCAGTGATTTGACCTACATCAAATACAAAGGCAAGTATATCTACCTTGCAGCCATTAAAGATTTAAGGAGCCGTGAGGTAGTAGGCGCAGAATTAGGAAGTCAGCATAATGCAGATTTAGTTATCAAAACGCTAAAACAAGCATATGACAAACAACAAGTTATGCCCAGGATCTTTCACAGTGATCGGGGTAGGGAATTTTTAAATGAGAAATGCATTACTCACTGTGACACGTATAATACTAGCATCTCAGTCAGTAATCCAGGGAGCCCTTGGCAGAATAGCCAGATTGAGTCATTTTGGAGTAGATTCAAAGCTGAATCTGGAGATTTAAATAGATTTGAAAGTTTAGGAGAATTGACAGAATATATTTACAGATATATTCACTATTACAACAATAGAAGGATCATCACTAAACTAAAGATGTGTCCTGTTCATTACAAACAGCAAATTTTGAGCCACTTAAACTAAGAATTTGTTCATAAAAAACGGGGGACTTGACAATCAATCCATCATAACTTTTCCAGCCATCTGTATACACCTTTGTTTCTTCTAAAA
>DAOLES010000014.1 GCA_035326705.1 Oligoflexia bacterium | reverse complement strand
AATGATTTCGTTGGTATACTTCAACATTTTGGCTACTTTTCTGGCTACAAATTGGTAGTAGCTTTCACCAAGGTGCTCTGTATATCTTCCTGGTCCGGTTTGCATGGTTTCATTCATAAAAAAACCTTCACTCCTATGCGTTTGGTTAACGTATAGGGACGAAGGTCTTTTTTCGTGGTACCACCCTATTTTGCCAGATCATTGCTGATGTGGCCTTGGTGACTGTGGGCGAAAATGTGATTTCGCCCCTACGATGGTGTTCGTAGGTCTAATACGTTTCGTGTATTAAACGGAGCCGATTTTGCGACTCTTCGTATCAAGTGATGTTGATTTGCAGGGCGCGACGCTGCTATTGACGAATCATGAGTATTATATCTCAAGAATTTGTTTGATGCAAAAAAGAGTCTTGTACAATACAGAATGAGCTCAGCGAGAGGGAAGGTTTCCAGTAAAGATGAGCCCATAACTGAGGTTTGTGGTAATCTGGAAGAAACGTCGTAAGATACAGCGATATGACTGTATCTATTAGCGACTCAAACATCAAAACCATAGCGGACATTAAAAAATTCATTTCAGGCTCATTCCTGCTAGAAACAACCGCTTTCCAACGGAAAGAGGCATATTCTTGGATCGAAAACACATTGGTTCGATTCAGCTATTACAAACTCAAAAAAAGTCACCGGACTTGGGTGAGGCAGTACATCATCAAGATTACTGGTTACTCAAAGTCCCAGGTTACTCGTCTAATCTCCCAATACATTAAGTTTGGGAAGATCAAGACACACTATGTTGATTGCCATCGATTTGAATGCAAATATCAACCTCAGGATGTTCAGTTGTTAGCTAAAACTGATCGACTGCATGATTACCCCAATGGTAATGTGGTCAAAACCATCTTGCAAAGAATGGTGGAAGTTTATGATTGTCAGGAGTTTGCCAAGATAGCTAATATTTCTGTAGCCCAAATCTACAACTTAAGAAAGACTAAACTTTATCAACAAATCAGTCAGTCCTACACCAAAACCAAGGGAAACAAGAAAGTCAGTATTGGGATCAGAAAGAAACCGGAGCCAAACGGCCGGCCTGGATTTATCCGAGTTGACACAATTCATCAGGGGGACCAGGATGGTAAAAAGGGCATGTATCATATTGATCTTGTAGATGAGGTTACTCAATGGCAAATTACCTTGGGAGTAGAGAAGATCTCAGAAAATCACATGATTCCTGCTTTGACTATTGGGTTAGAGTTATTCCCATTTATCATCCAAGGATTTCATGCAGATAATGGGAGTGAGTACATCAATCGCAATGTCGTTAAATTACTCAACAAACTGCTGATTGAGTTAACTAAAAGCCGACCCAGAAAAAGCAATGATAATGGATTAGTGGAAAGTAAACACAATATAGTCCGGAAGTGGATTGGTTACAGTTTTATCAAGCAACAAGATGCTAAATTAGTCAACGCTTTTTACTTAAGTTGTTTTAATGAATATCTCAACTACCACAAACCATGTGCTTTTGCTACAGAAATTGAAGATCGAAACAAACCAAGAAAAATCAAGAAGGTTTACAAATTAGAAAATTACCAGACACCTTACCAGAAGCTAATTAGCTTACCTAAGGTTGAGGAGTACTTGAAGGAGGGGGTTACTCTTCAGCAGCTTGAAGCCATCTCGCTGCGTCATAGTGATAATGAAATGGCTAAAATCGTGCAAAAAGAGCGCGAAGAATTATTTGATCTACTTTAAGGCGTATGGCTGTGTCCGATAACGTTAATTGAATCCTAGTTCGTTCAGGCTCATACCTTGACTAGAAAATACTGATCAGCTCCTGGATTTAGAACTGTCAGATTACGACAAACACCTCATCGCTCAAGGCTACGAAGTTGAGTCTCTAGCCCAAAATTATTTAAAACAAAAACTAGAAACAGCCAATTACACACTTAATTTTCAATCAACGGTCAAAGATAGAGAATATCAAGTTAGAATTGATGCCCTCGGCTTTGATAATCAAAAAAATGTCTATGATATTTATGAAGTAAAGAGTGTTTCTGAAGTAAAAAAAGAGCATATCTGGGATGCAGGCTTTCAGTGGTTTGTATCTCAAAAATCGCTTCCTATTCGAAGTGTAAATCTAGTTAATTTAAACAAAGAATACGTTAGAAACGGCAGCTTAGATCTAAATGAGCTGCTTGTTATACACCCAGTTGATAGTGATATTCAAGCAATTCAGTCCGATCTACTACAGTGGATGAAAGACGCATTGGATGTGGCCAAAAGTGACAACAGCAGTTTATTTGATGGATGTCTGAAGCCAAAAGAATGCCCTTGCCTGGATCTTTGTCACCCCAATCTCCCTGAGTATTCTATTTTTGATATTGCTAGAATCAA
>DAOLES010000013.1 GCA_035326705.1 Oligoflexia bacterium | reverse complement strand
AAATAAAGCAATTTACATACCGAAAGCTCCCCAAAGTAACTGGGTACTTTTTTCATGTGTCTCGATGTACCCCTCGGTAGCTAGACGATGAACTATTTTTACAATATGGTTAAGAGATATTTCATAGAAATTAGCAATTTCCTTTCCAGTGCAGAGTCGATCTTGATGGACTGCAAGGTACATCAAGGTGCGAAGAGCATAATCTGTAAAATTTGTAATTCTCATATTGAAATTTTTCTTTAAACTTGACACAAAATATGTATTTTGTATATATGTTTATAATATGTAAATTAAATGCATATTATTGAGGTTAAATTGAAATGAAGTTTTTTCTTTCTGCAATATACATTTTTTATTTTGGACTCATTGTAGGGGTCTCATTTCTAGCAACTCCTGTGAAATTTAGAGCCAGTCGTCTTACCTTACCAATTGCTCTGGAGGTAGGAAAAGAAACATTTCATGTGTTTAACAAAGTTGAGTGGGGAATTTTGATTCTCATTATCGTAGTCACATTCTTCATAAAAAAACCACATTTTCAGATATTTAATCTGGCTTTATTTTTCCTTTTGGCTGTGGGTACATTTTATTTGTTGCCCAAACTTGATCAGAGAATTCATCTCATTCTACAAGGAGAACAGCTAGCGAGAAGTTCTTTACATCAATTTTATGTTTGGGGTGAAATGGCCAAACTTGTTTTATGTTTTTTTGCAGCATTTTTGTTGCAATGGAAGTGGTCATAAATGGATAAAATTACTGAGAAATCTATTAAAAAACTTGTAGATCGCTTCTATTCAAAAGTGAGAGAAGATGTGGATTTGGGTCCAGTGTTTGAACGAACTATTGGAACCAATGACCAAGCATGGAGTAAGCATCTCCATATTATGTACGACTTTTGGTCTTCAATAATGTTGGGGTCAGGACGCTATCACGGAAACCCTCATCAGAAACATCGCATTCTACCGACATTTGATATGGCTCTTTTTGATCGATGGCTAGACCTATTTGCACAAACCGCGCATGAAGTTCATGAAGTAGAGATTGCTCAAAAATATGTAGAGCGAAGTCAACGAATTGCAGAAAGTTTAAAGTTAAGTGTATCAGTGGGGAGGTAGAATGAAGGAATATGTGACGGAACTACACATGAACGAATATCGGTGCAGTAAGAGGAATTAATCAAACAATGAAACTTTTGGTCGAAAGAGAAGCAATATATGAAACGAAGTGATGAGTTACGCCCTTTATCAGTTGAACACCACCATAACTTGTTTCAGGTATTTCAAATAAGAAAAGCCATCAAAGGAGAGTTAAAAGTAGACCAAGTGGTTACCAAGCTGCTCAATGAATGGGAGAAGGTGATCGAACCTCATTTTGAGATAGAGGAAAGCATTTTAATCCCAGCATATAAAAATTCAAGTGATAGTAATGTAGGTCTGATGGATACCTTCTATGATCAGCATCGGGAGCTAAGAAGGTGTTTTTCAAATTTAAAAGATAAAACCAAGAGATTTAGTCGCGACCTTTTGACAAATCTTGCAGATTTATTGGAAAAACATATTCGGTTTGAAGAAAGAGAGCTGTTTCCTGCCGTTGAAGCATCCCTCTCATTTAGTCAAATGCAAATGGTAGGTAGGATGTTAAACGAAAAATGTGTGGATTATGATCAAAATGTTTCAAAATAAAATTAATAAAGATCCCTTCCGAGTTTTTTTTTCAGCCGGAATTGTTCTTGGAATTCTAGGCATAGCACCCTGGGTTAAACTACTTTGGAATGAATCAGGTTATCCCTTGATTTGGCATAAATTCATTATGATTAACGGATTTATGCTGGCCTTCGTTGTAGGTTTTTTAATGACGGCCATACCTCGATTTACCAAAACTCCTTTTGCTTCGACATACGAAGTATGGAGTGGTTTCGTTCTTTTGATTGTCAGCACCATTGCTTTGGCTTTTACTAAGCTCGGTACCCATCATTTATTTGTCAGCTTGCTATGTATATTTTTGATCGTATTTGGATTGAAAAGATTTCTGAAACGGGCTGAAAACCCACCGTACACTTTTTTATTTGTAGGTATCAGTATTGTGCTTTGGTTTATCAGTAATTTATTGCAAGGACTTGCGGCTCTTGATTGCATTGATCTGGGTCGATGGAGTGTGACCTGGTCAACTTTGCAATCCGAAGGCATCCTGTTGGGTTTAATTATTGGAGTAGGCGGCCGTCTCATTCCTGGGATCTTGGGTTGGGAAGAGATTGTTTCTCATCAACGTAAGGTATACGAGCAACCAATTTCTTTTATCAAAGTGGTGCCTAAAAGCATCATGGCTTTGGTGTTGCTGTTTTTTGGAAGTTACTTTTTGCAAAACTATCTTAATGAACTTGCGTTGTGGATTCGACTAAGCGTCATCCTATATATTGCATTCAAAATGTGGCGAGTTTATCGTCTTCCACCCAAACGAACCCGTCTGAGTATGGGAATTTGGCTTACAACCTGGCTTTTTATTTTTTCAGCCATTTTGCCATTGTGTTGGAACTATGGATACTCGCATAGTGCACATGGTTATTTTATCAGCGGGTTTTCTTTATTGACCCTGCTAATTGCTACGCGTGTAACACTGGCACATAATAGCCAGGGGACGGCGTTAGAATCTACGTCAAAAATGATTCCCACTTTTGTTTTTTTACTGGTGTTATCGGCAGCCACACGGATTACGGCTATTATCTGGCCCAATCAATACACAAGTCACTTGGCTTATGCTTCAATTTTGTGGTTGGCAGCTATATTTATTTGGAGTGTAGTTTTAATACCTGAAATATTTTGTTTGGCAGAGTTCAAAAGTGAGAAAAAGAATGGAGTTTGATCATGATAACGTTAATTATTATATAATTGTGGGTTCACAAATATAGATTGTTCAGTAAAGGAGAAGAAATGAAACTTATTAAGAGCGTATTTACTATTATTGTTGGAGCCTTTTTTCTAGTAGGATGCCAGGACAATGCAAATGTTGAATTAACCAACAGAGCAAGCTCCCTTGAGGAAATCAAAGGAGAAGAAGAAGCGGTATTAACGCATGCTCCAAATGTGCCTCCTCCAATCACTCGAAAACACGCGACAAAGGTCATTGTGAAGCTGGAAACGGTAGAAAAAGTTGCAAAATTGATGGATGGTGTGGATTATACAATCTGGACATTTGGCGGGGAAGTCCCGGGTAAGTTTATTCGAGTACGTGAAGGAGATATGGTTGAATTTCATTTGAGTAACCACCCTGATAGTAAAATGCCGCATAATATTGATTTGCATGCTGTGACCGGACCGGGTGGAGGGGCAACATCTTCATTTACAGCGCCCGGTCACACATCAGTATTTTCTTTTAGGGCGTTAAATCCAGGTCTGTATGTTTATCACTGTGCAACCGCGCCTGTTGGGATGCATATTGCTAATGGAATGTATGGTTTGATTCTGGTCGAGCCTAAAAAAGGCTTACCTAAAGTTGATCGAGAATTTTACGTGATGCAGAGTGAGTTTTATACAAAAGGGAAATACGGCGACAAAGGACACCAGCCTTTTAGCATGGAAAAAGCGTTGACCGAAATACCCGATTACGTGGTATTTAATGGCGCTGTTGGTGCAATGACAGGAGATCAATCTCTAAGTGCCAGGGTGGGTGAAAAAATTCGTCTCTACGTGGGGAACGGTGGTCCAAACCTGGCGTCTTCCTTTCATGTTATTGGGGAGATATTTGATAAGGTATATCCAGAAGGTGGTTTTACGATTAATGAAAATGTACAAACCACATTAATTCCAGCAGGAGGTTCTGCGATTACTGAGTTCGTGCTTGAAGCTCCAGGTACGTTTATTCTGGTGGATCACTCTATTTTTAGAGCCTTTAATAAAGGTGCTTTGGGAATGATCAAGGTTGAAGGAGATGAAAACAAAGATGTTTATTCTGGAAAACAAGACGATCGAATTTATCTTCCAGAAGGTGGAGCCATTCAGGAAATTGAAGAGTCTATAACAAATAAACCGGTTGCTAAAAATAAGGCAGATCAAATCAGGCTTGGAAAATCTGTGTATCAACAAAACTGTGCAGCCTGTCACCAAAACAATGGGGAAGGCTTAGCTTCAACCTTTCCACCTCTTGCGAAGTCAGATTACTTGAATGCCGATAAAATAAGAGCAATCAAAGTCGTCAAAGGTGGTTTGAGTGGAATGATTGAAGTTAATGGAGCAACGTACAACAGTGTTATGCCGTCGTTGTCTTTATCTGACGAGGATATCGCGAATGTCTTGACCTATGTTTATAATTCCTGGGGAAACTCAGGGGGAGTGGTGAAGCCATCAGAAGTGAAAGAAACTAAAGGTGATCTTAATGCTTCTGGACACTAAACAAGAGCGTATTGATTTGATGCGAGTACTTTTATGGAGTCTGCTTATGTTTTTAACTTGGACAGACTCTTTAAAGGCTGAGTTAGTAAAAGAAATGATTCGTGTTCCGGAAGGTCAGTGGGTTCCATTCGTTAAAGAGAATAATGGACAGAAACCAATTTATATCAAATCGTTTTTTGTAGACCCATATCCAGTAACGAATCAAGAATTTCTCGAGTTTGTAAAAAAACATTCAAAGTGGCAGAAGAACGAAGTGTCTAAGCTTTTTGCAGATGAAAATTACTTGAAACATTGGGAGAGGCCTTTGAAAATCGGAAAAGATGTTTCCAAGAATTCGCCAGTAAGCAATGTTTCTTGGTTTGCAGCGCAAGCTTTTTGCAAATCTAAAGAAAAAACCTTACCCAATACAGATCAATGGGAATATATGGCTCAGATTGAAGAAAAGAAGAGTCAAAAAGCAAAAGAGGCTTTGCGAGCACGGATTTTAGAATGGTACTCTAAGCCAACCCAAAGCCATTTGCCCAACGTAGGCTCAACGTCAAAAAATTCCCTTGGGATACATGATTTATTTGGTTTGGTCTGGGAATGGACTTTTGATTTCAATACAGTACTTGTTACAGGAGAATCTCGAGAAGATTCGTCTTTGAATCGAGGTTTGTTTTGTGGAAGTGGATCTTTAAGCAGCCAAGATAAAGAAAATTATCCTGCCTTTATGCGTTATGCATTGAGGAGCAGTTTACAAGGTCGTTCTTGTGTAAAAAATTTAGGATTTCGATGTGTTAAAACGATTGGAGAAAAGCTATGAAGTACCATTTATTCTATCAATGTTTTGTTTTTTTGATTTGCATTTTGCTAGCGTCATCAACTTTGGCATCCAATGGAGATGAGGCGAATAAAAATAATCACAAGCATCACACCAATATGGAAATGAAAACAGAAGATACGCTTCCTGAAATGTCGATTTTCCAATTGGATTCAAAATGGACCAACCAGGAAGGAAAAACGATTCAGTTAAAAGACCTTTCATCTCAACCTACTATATTTGCAATGGTTTATACGAGTTGTGGGTATGCTTGTCCAATTATCACTTCGACAATGTTGGACCTGGAAAAGAAGATGGAAAAAATAAAAATATCTAATGTAAAATTTTTGCTAATTTCATTTGACCCAGAAAAAGATACTTCAAAACAACTCAAAGAGTATGCAAAAAAACGAAAAATGAACTTAAACAAATGGATGTTGATTACATCTGATAATGCCACCGTACAAGAATTGGCGGTAGTGCTAGGAGTAAATTACAAAAAACTACAAAATGGAGATATTGCTCACTCGAATATCATATTTTTGATGGATCAGAGCGGAGTTATTAAAAATAAAGTTGTTGGTTTAAACAAAGATGTTGATAGCCTAATTGATTCAATAAACAAGTTAAACAAACAGTAAATTTTATTTGAATATTATTTTGATCGTTTAAACTTAGATTAGGGGAGTGATACAATTGTGATAGAATTGGAACGAAGATGGTTTATGTTCATTAAATTTTTAGGTATTACTTCAAAGAAAGAATATTGATGAAGTCTATTTAAATATTTATACTTTTATGTTTGTTTTTCATCATTTTTAGTGAAGCTTCAGCAACGACTCATTGTGCTATTTTGAGTGTGATTAAAGAACATCATAGTCTAGATGTAGAATATTTGCCCGAAGTTAATGGTCTAGCTGTTTCAAAGCGACACGCAGATGTGTTTTATCATATAAATGATTCTAAAGCGAAAGGAGAGCGCATTGTCACCAGGGGAAAAACACCAGGATAATTAAAATATCTAAGTACATCCCAATAGATATGGAAGACCTAGGGTATAAAAAATGTGGAGATGAATATAGTATTGTTATTGAAGATATCTGGGATACATAGAGAACAAAGAGAAAAGATAAGATTACTAATTGTGAAAGAGCCTAAAAACTTTTATTTATTTTGATCCTATATTGTCTGCAGCGAAGCGCATCACTGCAATCATATGGTCGAAGTAATATTTGAGTCATTTAGTAGGGTATGATTCAATTTTTTTGCTTGGAGCGGCATCTTTTTGAGGAATTGTTATGGGACTTCGGATATTTCGATTAAAAGAGAATAGTTAGTGGAAAGATGTTACTCACATAAAACATCATCATTGACAACAGGCTCTTAAGTTTTTATTTTCAAAATAGTTAGGGAGTAGTCAGTTGCAATGAAAAAGCAAAAGCTATATCGACATAATGGGGTTATTCCTCCGGTGTAGCTGCAAGATTTGATCTTGTTGGCGAGACTAGCATGGGTAGTTAATTTAATTGCCGTGTTGTCTCGTTTCTATCGAATAACCTCACGGTAAAACTAAAAAGTGAGGATTAAATGATAAATATTTTTGAAGTTATAATTGTGGGTTTAGTTCTTTCTGCGGATTCTTTTTCTGCAGCTTTGGCCTTGGGAACAAGAACTCATAAAGCTAGTGATGCTTTGAAATTCGCCTGTTCTTCTGGAGGAGCCGAAGCTTTGGTATCGTTTTTAGGGGCGATTGCAGGAGCAAAAGTAGTTTCGGAGTTCGACTCATTTGACCATTGGGTTTCATTTTTACTTCTTTTCTTTGTTGCAACACACATGAGTGTTGACGGCCTTAAAGAACTTAGAGACGTGAATCAGAGTGACCAAAAGGTTAAGTCATTTCATAGTTTCACAAAAATAATCATAGTTTCTTTTGCCACGAGTTTAGATGCTTTTGCAGTGGGGGTCAGTCTCGGATCATCAGGTAAGCCTCTAACTCCCTACATTTTTTCAATTGGGCTTTGGGCATTTTTTTCTACGATGATTGGGATGAAAATAGCTAAGTTTGCATCAAAGAAAATTGGTTCACTTTTCAATTTGATTGGTGGAGCCGTACTATTGGTATTGGCTTTTAAATTTCTTTTTGATGGAATTTCTTAGTAAAAGGTGCCCGGTTACTTTGGGGAGTAGATATGATGCCTTCTGAAGTTTAGATGCCTGTTTAGGTGCCTGGCATATAATCATGTAAATGGAAATATTATAGTGCTTGTTCCCAATAGTAATGGTTCTAGGTGTATTTTTATATATGAAGTTAAATATTGAAGTATTGTATCCAAAAAATACGCCTATAAAAAATCTTGAAATGAAAAGGGTGCTTATGATTAGAGTTCCGGGGACAGTCGACTGAATTAGAATTATTTAATGAAAAGGTACCCGGTTACTTTGGGGAGTGGATAAGTCGTTTTCTGGTAGAGA
>DAOLES010000012.1 GCA_035326705.1 Oligoflexia bacterium | reverse complement strand
CCTCCATCACTATTTTTAACAGCCACTTAAACTGTGAATCTTATCCACTCTTCTTTGGTGTCTGCCACCTTCAAAGTCTGTTGTTAGAAATATGTTAAGAAGTTTTTTAGCTGTTTCTTGATCAATGATTCTTGCCCCAAAGCAAATAACATTGGCATCATTATGCTGACGGCTCATTTGCGCTTCAAACTCGGACTGGACCAATGCCGCTCTAATACCCTTGTATTTATTGGCAGCAATACTAATTCCAATCCCTGTTCCACAGATCAACACGCCAACATGCTCTGGACTTTTGACAACGGCTTGACAAACTTTCTGTGCGTAATCAGGATAATCAACAGATGCTTCACTGTTTGTACCCATATCCATGATTTGCTCTGATGCGTAGTGTAAATCTTGTTTTAAATAATCAATTAAGTCTGCTTTTAATTCTAGTGCTGCGTGATCACCGCCAATAAAAACTTTTTTGCTCTCTACTTTCATCTCTATCAGGCCAATTTTTTAAACAATAAACAGCCATTGGTTCCACCAAAACCAAACGAATTACTTAGCACCGCGTCAACTTTAAATTGCTGAGCTTCATTGGGAACATAATCTAAATCACAGGCTGGGTCTGGAGTTGTATAGTTAATGGTGGGTGGCACAAATTGATGGTGAATACTCAACACACTGTAAACCGCTTCAACTCCACCGGCTGCACCCAATAAATGCCCGGTCATGGATTTTGTAGAACTAACTTTAAGATGTTTAGCATGATCTTTAAATAATGTTTTTATGGCTGCAGTTTCTCCAGCATCATTAAGTTGAGTTGAAGTACCATGCGCGTTGATATAATTTAAATCTTCTATGTTCATCTGAGCATCGGTCAACGCTGCCTGCATACAACGGATTGCACCTTCACCATTTGGAGAAGGTGCTGTCATATGATATGCGTCTGCACTCATGCCATAGCCAGCAAGTTCAGCATAAATCTTTGCTCCTCTTTTTTGTGCATGCTCTAAACTTTCTAAGACAACAATGCCTGCACCTTCACCCATGACAAAACCATCTCTATCCAAATCAAAAGGACGACTGGCCAATTCGGGCTCATCGTTACGTTTGGATAAAGCGCGCATCGCTCCAAAACCACCTACGGCAAGTGGAGATATTGTAGACTCTGTACCTCCAGCAATCATGACATCTGCATCACCTCGTTCAATAATTTTAGCGGCGTCTCCTATATTGTGTGTACCCGTTGTACAGGCAGTAACGGTGCAAGAATTAGGTCCTTTAGCGCCTAAAGCAATAGAAATTTGTCCTGGTGCCAAATTGGCAATAATTTTTGGTATAAAAAAGGGTGATATTCTTCTTGGCCCTTTTTCTAAAATCACTTCATGGGTTTCTTCAATGGTACCTATTCCACCCAAACCAGCACCTACCATCACACCCACACGTTGAGCATTGGCATCATTAATTTCTAAACCCGAATCTTTGTGTGCCATTAACGCCGCTGTTAGGGCATACTGAATAAACAAATCCATTTGTTTAATACTTTTTGGATCAATACTTTCCTTAGGATCATAGCCTTTAACCTCTGCAGCAATTTTGGTTGTGTATTCCTCACAGTCAAAGCGAGTGATCTTTCCAATACCACTTTTTCCAGATTGAATGGCTGATAAATTTTCTTCAACATTTAAGCCTAGAGGTGTCACCAAACCAAGCCCTGTTACAACAACTCTCTTTTTCATATCTTATCTCCAAGCCACATGGATATTAACTAGCACCAACTAAAATTCTTAAACAATTAAACCTATGGTGTTGTTCAAATAACAACACCACTTACAATGACTTATCGTAATATAAAAATAGTTTACGCAGCCTGGTTTTTTTCGATGTAATCAACAACATCGCCAACTTTTAAAATGTTTTCTGCCTCTTCATCAGGAATTTCCATTTCAAAAGCTTCTTCCATGGCCATAACCAATTCTACAACATCCAATGAATCTGCACCTAAGTCATCAATGAATGATTTTTCATTGGCAATATCATCGGCATCAACATTGAGTTGCTCAACAATAATTTCATTTACTTTGCTTTGAATATCTTCTCTTGTCATTTCGTTCTCCTTTTAAGGTTTTCTCAATGGGCTAGATTACTCAGCTACTTAGCTAAGCTATCACAACCCAAAACATTTTTTAAAAAACTTTCGCGTTTGCTTACGATTTTATTCAATGGGTGTATTAAAAAAATGGAATTCAAAGCCCATGTAAAATCAGCTTTAAATGTACAAACCTCCATTGATTGATAGTGTATGGCCCGTTATATACCCAGCTTCTTTAGAAGCCAAATATTTAACAGCTGCCGCTATTTCTTCTGGTTCAGCCCAACGGTTCATAGGAATATCCTTTAAAAATCTCTCTCTTTGTTCATCCGTTAATGCCATTGTCATTTCTGTTTTAACATAACCCGGAGCAACTGCATTAACAGTGATATTTCTAGACGCAAGCTCTTTGGCTAAAGACTTCATTAAACCTAACATACCGGCTTTTGAGGCTGCGTACATACTTTGTCCAGGGTTACCCATTTCACCCACAACAGAGCTTATAAAAACAATACGGCCATTATTTTTTCTTCGCATCATAGATTTAGCCGCAAACTTGCTGCATAAAAATGACCCCGTAAGATTGGTTTGAATAATTTTATCCCAATCTTCTTGTTTGGCACGTAAAATCAATTGATCTATAGAAACCCCAGCATTATTGACCAAAACATCTATCCCACCAAACTCTTTAACAATGTTATCCATTGTTTGTTCAACTTGTGTAGAATCTGCTACATCAAAACAAGTTGCTTGCGCACTACCACCTAACGCAACAATGCTATCAACCACTTCCTGTGCTTGTTTTTCATTGCTACGATAGTTAACCAAAACTTTATGCTTATCGTCTGCAAAAGCTTTAGCAATAGCACTACCAATACCTTTAGAGGCACCGGTAACCAATACAATTCGTAAATCAGTCATGTATACCAGGGATTAAAACCAAGTGTTTTTTGATCAACCTAGTCTATAGCAATTTGTACAGCTTCTTTGCCTTTATAAAAGCCACACTCACCACATACGTGATGCAATTGAACTGGTTCATTGCATTGTGGACAATTATGAATGTTGCTAGGAACAGTCAGCGCATGATGAGAACGACGCATGTTGCGCTTAGATTTAGATGTTTTTTTCTTAGGTACCGCCATGGTTTTTACCTCTTTAAAATTTTAAAATTCATGTCTTTTTAAAAAGACTTCACCGTCATAAACGATTTAAAACGCATAAATACCCATAATTGTTTTATTTTTCAAGTTAATTTTTATGAATTTAGTGTACAACTTTAAGCCTTAAAATGCTCCTTATTTGCTTGTTTTACTTTTAGAGCATTCATGTCCAGCTTCTAATTTTTCACCACACAAACTACATAAGCCTCTGCATTGCTCTGAACAAACATAGCGCATAGGGAGGTTTAATAAAATCTGTTCCCTAATAATATGGGTCAGATCAATTTCTTCATTAGCAAAAAATACCAGACCTTCTTGGGCCTGTTCAAAACTATCTTCATGCTCAGCTTTGTGCTTACTTCGTTTAGATGTTTTATTTTTAACCGCTCCAGAGACATTAACCGCTTTTCTGGAAACTTCTTGCTTCCGCGCACAAATGATAAAAAGATGTTCTTGATAATTGTACTCAAAGCTTTGGCCACAACGAGAACACACTGCCTCAATCTGACATGATACTTCACCTTGCAATTCAACATCATCCATTCGATGTTTTTGTTTTAACTCAACTTGACAGTGTGCTGGATGAGTAAAACTCTCATCTGCCACAAACTTACTTTTTTGATCTTTTTCACCTTGTAAAACATCTGGGCCAATATCAAAGCTCAAACTTAGCGGTTTATTGTGCGGAATCATTCTTAATTTAACCAACATGCTCTACGCTCTAACGTTAAACACTTGCTTCGTCAAGCCTTTACCAGCCCAATAAAAAAGCCAGAACCTTGCAATAAAGTTCTGGCTTTTGATAAACCTCTGTTGGTTATTTTATTGACTATGCATCTTCTGGTTTAGCAACCACCACCACTTTTGAGCTGGCATTGGCTGTTGCATAGACACAGTAGTTTCCACCCGCTCCATCAAGCGCAGGTGAAGAGTATAAGTTACCTCGTTGCACAATCATATTGTATTCCCCTGGAGCTACTCCTGCTAGCTGAAATGCAACTGCAGTTTGACCCTCATCTAACACGTGATAGCGCACTGGATTTAATTTGTCTGTTTTATTGGCATGCTCTAAGGTTACGGTAATGTATGACGTTTGTGTTGCTGGCGGAAGTTCTCCACGTTTACCAATATTAAACTGAAGTACATCATTTTCTTCAACATTGATTACTTTGGCCAATGTTGCCTCTTTACTTTCTACGTCTGCTGGTACCATGTACAAGCCATAAAAACCTTCCTTACCAAAAGTAAAGTGGGTAAAATCACCTACGCCAAAACCATCTGTTGGCTCACCATAGACAACTGCTTTACCTTGACTGCTGCGTTGACCAAAACCAATCACTTGCTTATCTTTCTCTGGTAAGTTACCTAAATAGTAATTTTTTAAACGCTCCCCTTCACCTCGAACCAAATCAATGGAGTATGACTGATCTAAAAACAACGATTCTCCTGTATCAGGGCTTTCAGCCAACTCAGCTTCAGAGTCAGCTTCTTCTGGGTCAACTTCCTCTGGATCTACCTCTTCAGGAGTTGCTTCGCTTACGGCTTCTCGTCTTTTAGCTTGATCAATAATTGCTTCCAAACCCAAGGCTCTAGCTTGATCCAAGGGTTTTCCTTCGGCGATCATATTTTTTGCGGCATTTTTACCGGTAAAAAACTTGGCTACAACCACTGTTTCCTTGGCTGCAAATGGAATAGATGGATTGGCACCTTTAGGAAAAGTTGCTTCACCTTTATCATACCCTAGAGCATGAAATGGATTGACTTCATCATAATCCCAAGGCTCTGAAGTAAAATACGCTTTTCCTGAAGCAAAAATTGCACCCTCATGTTTTGCCAAGCCGCCAACATCATGCATGACATTGATCTCAGCTACACCCCTATCACAGGTACCCGCGGCTGAAAGCTTTTCAGCAAAACCTTCACTGCCAGGAATTACAACTGGACTTGCTTTTGCTAAGTTTTTCATCTCACTTGTTCCAGGTGTTTGCACCAATGTGCAGCTGCTTAAGACCATGCCCGTTAAGCATGCACCAACCAAAAATTTTATTTGTATTTTCTTCATATCTTTCACCCTTTTGATCATTAAAATGTATAACTTAGGTTCATATTAAATAAGTTGCCCTTTGTTTCACTTGTGACATAGTTATCTGCATTGCTGCTATTGGTTTCCAACCTGTACAATAAGCTGGCAGATAATGAATCATTGATTTTTTGTGAAAAGCCAATCATATGTCGTATTCTTCTGTTGGCTTTAAAGTTACTACCTTCTAAAGCATGGTCATAAGTTCTTTGACGGAAACGCAATTCATAAGAGAATGTTCCACCGTCCCACCAAGGCATGTCTTGCGTGACTTTAGGTCTTAATAAATGACCTTTCCATTCCGCATTAGGATTATTTGAATAAACGCTAAAGGCATAACGATAATTTAAGCGCAAAGAAGTTCCATCTTTTGGTTTCCAATCAGCGGTAAAGCCAAGTTTGTTTTCTATCCAAGCAAAGTCTGCTGTAGGGTTAGATAAACCAAAACCACCTAAATCATCGGTATTGGCGCCAAACACTGAATCAGAAAACAGTCCACCACCAAAATCATCCGTATCAATACCACCGCCAATAGAATCAATCAGGGACACATCAGCGTTTAAGATTTGGTAGTAATCAAAGTAGTAGGTCAAAGACAAGCTGGTCTTGTCATCAATTTTCATTTTAGCTGTTGGAGAAGATAATAAAACCAAATAATTGTCCGAACCACTGTCTTCCCCAGACAACAAGAACCACTCACCATACATCCCAAAGTTATAACTCCATTGATCATTGATTTTTCCATCAAAGCCTAAGTTTACAATGTTAGTGAAACCGCGTTGAGCCGGATCTTCTTTATCTAGATATTCTTGCCATGCAAATTCATAGCTTAAGTTCATGTTCAATGATTTTTTAGAATCAGTGGCCAACTTGGTACTTAAATTAATATTGGGTGAAACCTGAAAATATTCTCTTTTATGCCCGTTAAGGTAACCAAAACCAATGGGTGTTACCGTCAGACCTGCTCCAAAATTAAGACCTTTGATGGTTCCTTCCACTGGCTCATCTTTAATGGCTGCAGCTGGAGGCGCAACATCTACCACACCACCCACTGTTATAGGCGCATTCGTCATATTTTGTTCCAGTACAGTATCTTCAGTAACAGGAATGGTTTGCACTTGGTCAACGACCAACTGTTGTGTTTCTGTTTCTTCCTCACTGGGTAGAAACAAACGTTTTTCTTCTTCACTCATTTCCTGCACAGTAATAACTGGAAGTTCTTCTGAAGGTTGGGCATAAACTGCCAACGAACCTGCAAAAAAACTAAGAACTAAACTCAATGATAACAACTTTTTATCCATTTTTTCTACCTCATTAACGTAATGTATACACTGCAGCTAACACATTGCACAATTATCTTCAAGCATAAAATTACACACTGCTTCATTTTTTATGCTTTTGCTATACTGCATATGTTCCCCCTATTAAAAAGCAATTGCTGTGCCAGCACTAAAGCTATATAACTAGCTGAATTTCATAGGTTAAAATGGTACAAGGCTGTCCTTTTGCGGCAGTTCTGTCGCAAAAAGAATGTCGCTATAAATTGTTTTAGATTAGTGTATAAATATTTTTGATAAGTTTTTTATGCATAAAAAATAGAGTTTTTCTATCTAAAAACCTATATGTCAGTCATCACTGAACGTAACGATACTCAACGTTGGCTTGACTATCTTGAGCCAAAAACTTGGAGATAAGACTTTTACCAAAAACTTTGGCAAAAAAACTATCGTCTTCTTTGGGTGGATAAATGGTTTCAATATCTTCTTCTTTAACATCGGCCAGCTTGGCCGCAACCTTAATAGCGTATTCCAAACCACCCAAACCATCAACCAACTGTACATCTTTGGCTTGCCTTCCTGAATACACTCTACCATCCGCTAAAGATGTAACTGTTGCCTTATCAAGCTTTCTTCCTTGTGCAATAGCCTCGATAAACTGATCATGCATATCATCCATCATGTCTTGCATGATTTTTCTTTCTTCTGGTCTTAAATTGCGTAAGGGTGAACCAAGGTCTTTATTTTCTCCAGCTTTAATCAATTCCCAACGTATATTGAGTTTTCTTAAGGCATCACCAAAAATAAAATAGTTGGCAATCACGCCAATAGAGCCGGTAATGGTTCCCGGATTGGCAATGATTTTTTCTGCTGGAGCCGCAACATAATAGCCCCCTGAAGCCGCAACATCGCCCATAGACACAACCACTTTTTTTATTTTATTGATACGTTTAATTTCATCATGAATTTCTTGAGATGATCCAACCACGCCACCAGGTGAATTGACCCGTAAAACAATGGCTTTTACTTCTTTTTTTTCTTCATATTTTTTTAAGGCCTTTATCGTATCCAAAGAACTCTCTATAGCGCCATTTAACTCAACAACAGCAATATTACCATCAGGATTAATATCTCCTTTGAGAATTGAGATAATCATGGCTAACTCAATCACAATACCAAAAAGAAAAAGAACAACAAAAAATCTGGAAAAACCTCTTCTGCTCGACATAGCGCCTATTGTGCCGCTTTTACCCCAGAGGTCAACTTATTCAGACATTCATACTTAAAATTACATCGTTTTTAAATCCACTGAGTTACGAATTACTTTTTATGTCACATGAAGGCCTTGAGGGAGCACGCCCGATCAGCCGAATGTGCATAAAAATAATTTATATTATAGTGATTGAAAACAAAGTGGTAACTATAGAAAACCGGAACACGCTCCTACGTTGCATGTCTCCTTTTGCTTTTCCCACCCTTAAATAAACGCTCTTATTGCTTTAAAAATTAAATCGCCATGCACATATGTTATTTAATTCATTTCAATAAAAAAAGGCCATGTATTTCTACATGGCCCTTCATTGATTGTATTTTGAATACTCTAATTATTCTGCTTTATCACCACCAAAAGCTTTAAACTGATCACCCATGATATCGCCAAGGGTAGGTTTAGCTTTCTCTTTGGCTTTTTTAGCAGCCTCTTGCGCAATTTCTTGTGACATGCCATTTTCAAAGGCTTTAATAGACAAACTTAATTTTCTTTCTTGAGGGTCCATTGAAATCACAACTGCTTTTACAGAGTCGCCAACAGTATATTTATCGCTTACTTTTTCTTCATCATTTAATGGAATTTCTGAAACGTGAATCAAACCTTCTAAGTCATCTTCCACTTCTAAGAATAAACCAAAATCTGTAATTTTTACGATTTTACCTTCGGTCTCTGTACCGGCAGTGTATTTGCTTTCTGCTTTATTCCAAGGATCATCGGTTAATTGTTTGATACCTAAAGCAAAACGTTCTGCACTTGGATCAACGTTTAACACAACTGCCTCAATTTTATCGCCTTTTTTATACACATCATTGGGGTTTTTGACTTTATTAGACCATGAAATATCTGACACGTGAACCAAACCATCAATGCCATCTTCCACTTCTACAAACACACCAAAGTCTGTAATGTTGCGCACTTCACCAGAAATTTTAGAACCTGGTTGGTATTTTTCTACCAAAGCATCCCATGGGTTTGGTTGAGTTTGTTTAAGCCCCAAAGACATTCTTCTGTTTTCTGGGTCAAGCTCTAAAACAACTGCTTCCACCTCTTCTCCTAATTTTAATAAAGCAGATGGGTGTTTTACACGTTTTGTCCATGACATTTCTGAAACGTGGATCAAGCCTTCAATGCCTTCTTCCATTTCAATAAATGCACCATACTCAGTCAAGTTCACCACTTTTCCTTTTACTGTGGCATTTTTTGCATACTTCATTTCAGCATTGACCCATGGATCATCGCTCATTTGTTTAAGACCTAAAGATACGCGCTCTTTAGCTCGATCAAATTTAAGGACTTTAACATCAATCTCTTCACCCAATTTTAAAATCTCATTGGGGTGATTAACGCGTTTCCAAGACAGGTCTGTGATGTGCAACAAACCATCTAAACCGCCAAGATCAACAAAGGCACCATAATCGGTTACGTTTTTAATAATGCCCTTTACAATAGCGCCCTCTTCAATTTTACCAATGATTTGTTGACGCTGTACTTTTCTTTCTTGCTCAAGAATAGAACGGCGACTTAAAACAATATTACCTCTGATTTTATTAAATTTAATGATCTTAAATTGATAAATATTGCCCACCATGTGACCCAAGTCACGTACTGGGGTTAAATCAATTTGCGAACCTGGCAAGAAGGCTTTTACGCCAATGTCTACGGATAAACCACCTTTGACACGATCTAAAACGCGACCTTCAATAATATCACCACGCTCACAAGCTTCAGCAATCTCATCCCAAATTTTAAGTTTATCTGCTTTTTCTTTAGAAACAATGACTAAACCATCTTCGTCTTCTGCAGTTTCCAAGAAGACGTCTACTTTATCCCCGACTTTTACGGTCAAGTTGCCTTCGATATCGACAAACTCAGAAATATCGACACGACCTTCAGACTTATAGTCAATATCAACCAAGACCACATCACGGCCAATCTTAATGACTTCACCTGAAATAATTTCACCAGCTTTAATTTCTTTATCATCACTGACGGATGCTAAAAAGAGTTCTTCAAAGCTTTCATTGTTTGTTGTTTTTGTATTTTCCATTGAATTAAATATTTCCTTTCATTCCTTAATTAAAAAAGCCAACCCTAAAGTTCTTGCCTTACTTAAAATCATCCATTGCTGTGCGATTGTTTAAAGAATGAATTGTTAAAGGTTAATGTTAAGCATTCTGGCCTATCCAGATTGCCCTATGTTTAAATATCTAAACCCTCCATATATTGTTTTAGATATCTTTGCCATACTTTTCGTAATGACATTGCTTTGCACTTGCCACCCAATTATCACGCTCAAAACGATCTTTAAAAGCATCCAACTCACCGGATACTTTTTTAAACTGAGCACCTGATAATTTGGCCACATGTTCAAATCTTGTAATACCCAACTTATTCAGCTGGCTTTCAATGACTCTGCCTATACCATATATTTTTTTTAAGTCATCTTTTGTTTGTTTGCTTGAAAGTGTTTTATTAACCAAACCCTTGGTTTT
Organism: Oligoflexia bacterium; assembly: GCA_035326705.1. Taxonomy (NCBI): domain Bacteria; kingdom Pseudomonadati; phylum Bdellovibrionota; class Oligoflexia; species Oligoflexia bacterium. Next base: position 15,193 of record DAOLES010000012.1, on the reverse strand, counting down.
TATTGTACTTAAACTGCTTTTTTTAATGCCTTTACTAGAAGGCTCTGTTTTTACATTTAAAGAAGCAAGTTTGCTCAATTGGGCTTCTAAGTTTTCAATTTTTTGTTGCTTTTTACGTAAACGGTCTTGCATATCCGCCAACTGCTCATCACGTCCGTAATTTAACTGTTGTCCTTTTGTATTGGGTGTAATCCATAAAACTTTTTTCATCCACCAACCGCTGACCAAACCCAAAATAAATGCGGCAATCATCCAAAATAAAACCTGAAGTGCTAAATATACCATTTCTCTTGTCTTCCCCTCATTATTTCAACATGCTTGGTTTAAGTTGCGTAATATCTATTCTTCTATTTCTTCTTCTACCCTCAGCTGTTCGATTATCTGCAATAGGCTGATTTTCTCCATAAGCATGGGTAACTAGCTGTTGTTCTTCTACATTGTGTTGGATAAAATATGCTTTGATTGCTTCTGCCCTTTTTAAACTCAGTTTAAAGTTATGGGCTGCCTCGCCAATTGAATCCGTATGTGCAGATATTTTAAAAACTGCCCCAGGAAGAACAACAAGGGCTCTTAATAAATCATCCAGCTTTCTTTTTGCTGGAGCCTTGAGACTTTCATTGTCTGAAGAAAATTCCAAATCGCTCAAAGTAACTTGCCCCGTTTCCAACAACTGTCTGGCTAAACTACCTTGCTTAAATTCCTGAGCATCTGTCTGCAAAGTATAAAGCTGGCTATTAACCTTACGAACGCCCCATACTTGCGCTATTTTGTTAATTGTTTGTGTTGCTTCTATTGCCGATGTGACCGTACCGGTGACAACTGCATCCCGGCCAAAAAAAGTAACCTCGATATCTTCATTGCTCAAGCTGGCTTGAGAACGTGACTTTAAGTCTTGCTCAATGTAAAACTTGTTGTATTGTAGACTAAAGAAATACAGCAAGGCAAAGCCAACACTGGCAGCTATAAAAAAAGGTCTAATCCTACGCTGCCCTTCTTGGCTAAGCAAGGAAACTTCACAAGCGCCAAGGGCGTTTATATTGTTTTGCTGCTTGCTTATTGTCGCCATAATTGCTGGCATGCATATACAATATATCTTACAGCGTCAAGTCAATTTTAAAGATTAAGTGCTTTAATTTATAATGATTTTTGTTTTCAGTTTATACAATCAACCAGTTACAGCCCACCCAACCTAGCGACTTTCTCCAGGCTGACCACCACTCCCAGCTGCATCAACCTCATCTCTTGCGGCTTGTAAAATATCACTTTCTTTATTCAGTCTTCTAGACCATACCAAGTCAACTTTTGGATATTTTAAGCTGGGCATACCATAAGGAATATAGCTTTTAAATCGGTCATCACTCTTGAGAACCATCCGTTGAAAGCCTAAGCCATCTCTGTGCATGAATGGACTGGGCTTTTCAAAACTCATGCAACCATAGACCCAAATAGCGTCAGAATAATTATGCTGCAACTCTTGTCCATCCGGACAGGAGTTAGGATTGGTATTATTAACAGCACATACCGCTGGATTGGCTTGATGCACCCAAGCACCGGCACCTGAATCATAGTAATAATAGTAATCAGACGCTGAGGAATTGTACTGATCCCAAATGGTATAGTTATTACCAAGGATTTTATCTCTTCCAAAAGAAAATGGCATTATTTCCAAATCGCCAAAGCTCATAAAACAGCCATCCAAATCTAAACTACCGTAGGCATTTGTACCGCCTCCAGCACCGTTGGGATTATAATACCGTGCGTTATCTGTATCTCTATCATTGCTGACCGTGACATTGGTTGAATTGGTTAAAGTTGATCCACTGGCAACATCAAAATAACGGACAAGGTGGTTGGGAATGGTGCTTGGAATACGAACTCCAGCCAATGAAAATAAGCTAAATAGATCATCCGATTGGGTAGATTGATCTGCATACTGAATATCCCCCTCTATCCAAGCATAATCATCGGCAAAGATGGCAACTTTTCCATTAAGCTTACCTTTGACGTGCACTTGTCCTTTAACATAAATATTTAAACCCGCAGCGGGAATTTGATATGTACTTGTGGGTGCCCCTCCTTGAAATTCTCCTGAATAGCGCTGATCCGGACGCATATTACCAGTAACACAGTCCCAGCGCTCTAGTACGTTATCAACAAATTTAAAGCAAACATGCGTACTTACAAAGCTGTAGTCGGCTGTATCAAACAATTGCCCTTTCCATTCATCAATTTCACTTGTGCTATCGTCCATGTATTGCAAATCAAATTCATCTTCAAAATCATTCATTGTAAAACTGGCATTGCTTGAACGATTAAACGTGTTGCTTGTTAAATCACCCGTGGTTGAATTGATGGTTGTTTTCCCATTAAAAACATACTCGTTGGCAGGAACATCATGACTCGGATGATAAAAAGAAGCATCAAAATAAAAATTGTCTTTATGTATTTTCCCTAAATGAACGTCTCCTTCTGCCACAATAGGAATAAAGCTGTAAGGAACTGGATTCAATGCATAATCATCTGCTGTGTACAAAGATCCTCCGTAATAGTTTTCAACAAAACTTAAAGCATAATCTCCGGGTGTCATCAGCTTTACTGCCACCATGGCTTCCATGCTTTCAATTTGAGCTGAACCAGCTTTTTTGCTTTCAACTACAACATTAAATAGCTTAGGATACAATGAATCATAATCATCTGTTTCACCTTTAGGGTCAGCATTTTCAATACTAGGTATATAATAAATTTCCATTGAGGAACCGTCTTGTTTTTGCCTTGAAAATCTAGGCAAGACCTTATTCCTGATTGGGCTCTCTAATGCCACAACCAAGCCAACATTTGCTAAAGTTTGTAAATCTGTTGATTGCCCATTAATTCTTAATGTTGTCCAATCATTTTGTTTGGCTCGTTCCAATAAATCCCTAATTGCCAACTGCAAACCTTCTTCAGATAAGCTGCGCATATCCGTACCTTTGTTACGCTGTCCAAAGTACCTTTGCATTGGCTGAATGACTGAGGCACTCCCTGCCATAATCAAACCGGCAATCCCTAGAAGGATAACAGCGGCAAGTAATGCACTACCTTGTTGATGGCGTTTTAGTTTAAACATAGTATTTAAGGCTGACCTCACTGAAACTCAGCTTGCTGATGCGCAGGGATAAAACATAAAATAAGGAGATGAACACTTCACGCACTAGCAAACAATTTAAAAACCCGGGCTACCCTCTATTATAGCAAAAAACATGCGCAAAAATACAGCAGTTTCTGTACTTTTTTATCTTTAAGCTGTTTTACGGCTAAATCAACGCTGGGCAATGTTTAACTCAATCAATCAATTGAAAAAAGCTTGCTCGCAATGAATAAAAGTTCTTGACAAACAAATTTAAATTATATTTAAGGTCGGGATTATGGCATCACATGCATCAGCACTAAAAAAAATTAGAAAAGATTCAAAACGTACCACTTTAAATCGTTGGTGGAAAAGTAGAGTTAAATTTGTCACCAAGCAAGTATTGGCTTTGTGTGAAAGCAAAGACAAAAAAGGTGCTCAAGACGCTTTAAAGCAAGCCAACCATGAAATCAGTAAGGCTCAAAGCAAAGGTATTTTGCACAAAAATACTGCTGCTCGTAAAATGTCTGGTTTAAGCCGTGCAGTTAATAAAATAGCTTAATTTTTACGTGGTTATCGTTTTTTAAAAGGCGTTTTTTAAACGCCTTTTTTATTTTTACGCTTCCACTGTGGTGCAAATTTATTTTCCGAATCAGTTTTATTATTTTTATCGGACTTTAACTTAAGACTTAAACCCTGGTTAAAAACAGCCAACATATCCTTAAGCATGGACCAAGTTAGCTTAACCTTAATTGTTTGACTTAAATTCATCTTTAATAACCATTCATTTTTTTTACCTAAATAAAGATCACAAGGGATATCTCCCGGATTGGCAAGCAAAATTTCTCTTAATTGCGCAACCTTATCTTTCTCTAAATATTTCCATTCCAATTTTAGCCTGATTTTACCAGAAAAAACTTCTGCTGGTGTTTCAAGATAAGCAAATTTATCTGCAATAATTTTACAACTTAAATCGTCACCATGCTCCAAAGTTCCACTGACAATAATGGGTTTATCAGACTTTAATAATTCTCTAGACTCTTCATAAACATCTTTAAAAACCACCAATTCAGTACTACCTGACAAATCTTCTAAACCTACAAAAGCCATGCGATCACCTTTTTTGGTGGTAATTTCTTTTAAACTTGAAACCATACCACCAACTCTGACTATTGATTTATTGCTTTGTTCGCTTAAGCCTAAAATATCACACGAAGCAAAATATTTTAAAGCCGGCGCATGGCTAGCCAATGGATGTCCTGAAACATAAAAACCTAACATTTGCTTTTCAAATTCTAGCTGATCTTTTTCAGGCCACGCTTCAATTTTTGGGTTGATCAAATCAACTGACATTCCTGTTTCATTCATAGCAAACAAACCGGTTTGACCTTGACTTTGATCACGTTGATTTTTGCCAGCAATCGCCAAAATCTGCTCAATACTGGCCATATTTTGCGCCCTATGTGGATGAAGCGCATCCAAGGCACCACATTTAACCAAAGCCTCTAGGGTTTTTCTGTTTACAGACTTAGTGTCTATCCGCGAAGCAAAATCAAATAAATCTTTAAATGGGCCATTTTTTTGTCTTTCTTTCACCACAGACTCTATGGCCGTCACCCCAACATTTTTAACTGCTGCCAAACCATAAAGAAGTTTGCCATCCACTACATTAAAATCAACCTCACTTTGGTTAATATTAGGTGGACATACCTTAATCTCTTGTTTTTTGCAGTCATTGACAAAACGAACCACTTTATCTGTATTGGATCGGTCAATGGTTAAACATGCTGCCATAAACTCTTTGGGATAATGCGCTTTTAAATAAGCCGTCTGATATGAAATTAAAGCATAGGCTGCTGAGTGTGACTTGTTAAAACCATAACCGGCAAACTTTTCCATCAAGTCAAAAATCTTTTTTGATTTATCTGCTGGAAATTGATTACTGGCTGCCCCAGTTAAAAATCTTTGTTCTTGCTTGGCCATCTCAGCAGCAATTTTTTTACCCATGGCCCGACGTAACAAATCCGCTTCACCCAATGAGTAACTGGCCAAACTTGACGCGATCTGCATCACTTGCTCTTGATACAAAATCACCCCGTAGGTTTCTTTTAGTATTGGCTCTAATTCAGGCAAGTCATATTTGATTTCTATCCGACCATGCTTACGATTGATAAAGTCATCCACCATCCCCGAACCAAGAGGCCCTGGTCTATACAAGGCGACCAAAGCAACAATGTCTTCAAAACTGTTGGGTTTTAAGCGCATGACCAACTCACGCATACCGGAAGATTCCAGCTGAAATATCCCTTGCGTTGAACCTTTGGCTAAAATTTCAAACACTTTTTCATCGTGCATATTAAGGGTTAATAAATCGATCTCTATGCCATGCGATGCCTTAATCAATTCACAGGTCTTATGCAGCAAAGTTAGAGTTTTTAAGCCTAAGAAGTCAAACTTAACCAAGCCAACATTTTCTACAGCTTTCATGTCCCACTGTGTCACAGCTTCTCCATGTTGCCCAATGGATAAAGGGACATGATGCACCAAGGGTTGCTCATCAGAAACCACTACACCGGCAGCATGCACGGACACATGCCTAGTCAAGCCTTCTAACGATAATGCTACATCCAACAGTTCATTGATTCTTGGATCTTCTTGCCGCAACTCTTCAAACTGAGTTTCTTGCTCAAAGGCTTCCTTTAAAGTGATGTTCAACACATTGGGCACCAATTTAGCAATTTTATCTACCTCGCCATAAGGCATTCCCAAAGCCCGACCTACATCTCTTATCACTGCCCTAGCTTGTAACTTTCCAAAGGTACCAATTTGAGCAACTTTAATGGTATCCAAAGTTTTTTGTTTGGCATCCAAACTACCATCGTATTTTTTAGCCACATATTGAATGACTCTATCTCTTCCCTCTTGGCAGAAATCAACATCAATATCCGGCATGGATATCCGCTCTGCATTTAAAAACCTCTCGAACAATAAATTATATGGAATAGGGTCAACGTCTGTTATCCGTGTACAAAAGGCCACCAAAGACCCCGCAGCAGAACCCCGCCCTGGACCCACTGGAATATCATTGCTTTTTGCATAATTGATAAAATCTTGCACAATCAAAAAATAACCAGCAAAGCCTGTTCCTTCAATCACCTTAAGTTCAATGGCCAACCTGTCTTTGTATTGCTGCTTCATTCCCTCTATTGCAACTGTGGGATCATTTTTTTGATAAAAGCTTTCAATTTGTGGCCAGCGTTTTTCTAAACCCTCATACGATAAACGCGCCAATTCTTCAAAAGGAGACCTCCCTTGCGGCAGATCATACTCTGGCATGCAATAATCTTCCAAATTAATACTGACATCACATGCTTGTGCAATTTTAACTGTATTCTCCAAGGCTTGTGGGCAATCACTAAACAAACTTTGCATTTGTTCTGTGCTTTTTAAATAATACTCCGTACTATCAAACTTAATTCTATCCCTGTCCTGAACCCTACGTGCAGAGCCAATACACATCAAAACATCCTGGGCGTGAGCATCTGCTTCTTGTAAATAATGCACATTATTGCTGGCCAGCACAGCTAACTCATGCTGTTTGGCAAAATCAATGAGTTCTTGGGCATCCTCTGGATGTTGTTTTGCAATGGCCAAATACAAATCCCCAGGTGCAAAATATTTCTTTAACCTATCTATGCTTGTTTCTAAAATCTGTAATTGACCGCCAAGCATTTGCGAAGCAAAAGGTTTTTGCGGAGCCAAAGCACAAATCAAACCTTGACTATGGTTTTGTAAATACTGCAAATCAGTATATACGTGTTCATTATCATCATGTGTAAACTGAGCATAACTAGAGAGATAAAAAAGATTGCGTAGCCCTTCATTATTTTTTGCCCAAAACAACAACGGACAAAAATTACTGTTTTGTTGATCTAAGCTTAAATCGAGCTCAAGACCTACAATAGGCTTTAGATCTTGCTTTTTTGCTTTTTGATACAACTGCAAAGCTCCATGCAAATTGCCTTTATCTGTTAATGCTACCGCCTGATAGCCTTGCTGTTTGGACCATACAATAAGATCTTCGATTCTAAGCGAACTTTCTAGCAAAGAATATTGCGAATGATTATGTAAATGAACAAACTGCATAAGGATACTATCATGTATGAAAAAGCCCAATTTTGATCAAGCTTTTCTTTGTGCAAAAATCTTATTTTCAAAAAAGCGATGTTTATAAAGCTTTGCTGCTCCTTTTTAAAAAAGATTTTTTCAAATTAAACTTTTGGGATACAAATTAAGCTAAAAAGTACCTGTAAAATTTATCCAATTTAGAGTGACAGAGCTTGGGTTACATAAGATCGACAGCACAGCTTTTTAAATCTTCTAAATCACAAATTTCTAGAGCTTTCTCATGGGTGCTGGCCAAAAAGACTTTGGGAGCTGCCCCTACTGCAAAGGCTTCTTGCCATCTGGATGCACACAAACACCATTTATCTCCTGCTTTTAAACCAGGAAAATCCATCTCTGGTCTGGGTGTCATCAAATCATTTCCTCTGCTTAAAGAAAACTGTAAAAAGGCATCTGTTAATTCAACACAAACAGCATGCACCCCATGATCTCCCTCTCCAACCTTACAGTATCCATCGCGATAAAATCCTGTTTTAGGAGAAAAACAGCAGGGAATTAAATCATCTCCATAAATATTTTTATGATTCTCTTGCATAATCACTTTATTTAACACAAAAACAACCTGCACGGTATTTTTGCTTTACAACACCCTTCTTCACTCTTTTTCTGTACTTCACTAAGATCAACAAATACTTTTTTCATACCCCAACCCTTAACGTTCTTCTTCAATACGTTGTTCTTTTTTTTCTATTAATTTATCAAAACGTTCCAATTTATGTTTTAAACTATCTAAAGTTTGACTTTGTTCTGGCGAGGGCTCTTTTTTACCAATCAATTGTTTAATTTCATTGATTTTATTTTGGTATTCTTTTTTCTTTTCTTTGATACTTTCAATTGATTCTAATTCGTCAGCTTTGTCAAAAATAATATTCTCAGGCCCACTCTGCGCATGCTCCATTTCTTTTTCTTGTTTAGGAACATACATAAACCTTGTCTTTGGTTCAAAGACTCTTTGATTCATAAAAGTTGGTGACACAATTTCAATGTCATGGGCATGCAAAGAAACCAACATACTTTCTCTTAAATTGGATCGAGCTGAAATCAAGGACTTGACCTCAGTTAAAAAACCAGCCGCCTTGTAACTCACGGAAAAATCACCCAGTTTTTCTAACAGTACAAAAGGTTTTTCTAAGCCCGCGTCTAATACAGCTTTTTCCAAAGCTTCTTTTATTCTTTTATGACTGTTATCATAACCTAAAGATACTTCTGCTGAAACAATGGTGCCTGAACCACGAACAACATTTACTGGATTACTCACCAAATACAAATTGGGCAAGGTAGTCAGTGAGCGTTGTTCTGTTTGAATTTCTGTATGCAACAAACCCCATTCTGATACTCGTCCAAAATGTTCTCCAGCTTGAATAAAGTCTCCAGGCTTAAAAGCTCTGATAGACCTTAGCATCATCCCCGCCATAATATTGCCTAAAAAAGTTGTTGAAGACAAAGCAATAGCGGCAGCGGTAACCACCCCAAACAAGTTAAGTAACTGTCCTCTTGAAGCAATATTAATAGGCAAAGTCATCAACACTGAGATAACAACAATCACAAAGACACAAACTAGTAAAATTGGCTTTATTAAACTGCTACTTGCATTTGGAAAAACTTTATTTAATAGATCAGTTTTTTGTACCGCTCTGAACAGAGCAAACCAAATAAAAATCAAAAGCACAAAAGGAAGCCAAGCCAATAAATATTGAATCAATGAATCTAGCATACTCACAACCTACAACAATCTCTACCCTATGACCATTAATTTTATCTATCATTGCATTGTCTTAAAATATTTTAATGCATCTTAGAAGTCATCTGTTCATTTAATATTCATCTCTGAGTGTTAATTATTTTTAAAAATTAACCATTAAGGAGATTATGATGAAAAATTTATTATTACTAACACTGATTTTGATGAGCACCAATTTGTATGCTCAACAAAATAAAATAACTTTTAAGCTTTATGCTTTAAAAGAAAAAATTGCACTCAATCAAGCATTAGAGCATGTCCATCCTGATTTTAGTCATGAGGAGCTTTCTGAGTCAGAACTGGATGAAACCTATTGGCAAGAAATTACAAAAGTCGGTGACTATGTAACGCTGCCTGCCGGCGGAATTGTGACAATGCAGGAAGGCAAGTTTCATGTTCTTGAACTTTCAGGCGTAGAAGAGGTCTATAAACTTAATTGTTCTTTTGATCCGGCTTTAACTGGCTTTGTTGGGCACAAAGATATTGATCCAAACCCTCAAGTTTACATTGGCGGCGAGGATGACTGGTTGAACTATACTGGTGTGAGTAGTGAAGTGCTTGGCGTTCGTTATGATTCTGGTGACAAAAAAGGTTATCTGTTTAGAGCTCCTAAACCAAGCATGGGGAAAAACAGAACTGCAACCTGTTACAACATGGAAGATGAAAGCCAACGTGCTAGCATTACCATCAAATACTAGTGTGTATTTGAATGATTTAACTAATTCATTCAAGATCACTGAGACATGGATTAAACCTCATGTCTCAGTGTTTTTATACATCCTTTGGATGGTTGATCCCATCACTATAAGGTACACTTTTATAATTTTCAATATTCACGCCGTCAATACAAGCAATGTTAATTCCATATTCTGTTGGATCAGAACGTCTTTGATGATGCGTGTAAATACCACAGACTTTGCAAAAATAGTGCTTAGCTGTGTGCGTATTAAATGTGTACAACTGTAAGAGATCTTGACCTTTAACAACCTTTAAGTACTGCAAAGGCACTGATGCAACAACTGCACCTTTGCGAGAACAAATAGAGCAATTGCATCGTCTAATTTTTTCTAATCCCTTGTTTAACTGAACCTCTATCTCAACTCCAGCACAGTGACAGGTCATTTTATATTTTTTCATAAACTAACGCATTTATAACTATTGAAAACACCTAAGTAAAGTGTACTTGAGAAAAATATTTTCTACCAGCTCAAACAGTGGGGCAGCAAAGCTGCCCAAACTCGCTGTACGAAATTTATTTTTCTCAAGGCACCCATAATTATAAAGCCTTCAAGAAATGGAAAGTTTTGTACAGATCGATTTTTCTTATTTAGTTTATAAAAGGAATGGTAAGTTTTTCGAAGACCGAGGCGCAAAGGAGAGAAAAACCGGAGGCGTAGTCCACCTACGTCGAGGATTTTGAACGACTGGCAACGAAGGTATTTGGAAAAATCGCCATTCCCGCAAAAGCACAGGCAAAATTTTTTATTCCCATTCGATGGTGGCCGGTGGCTTACTGCTGATATCATACACCACTCTATTTATGCCTTTCACTTCATTGATGATTCTATTGGACACATGCGCTAAAAAATCATGCGGTAAATGAGCCCATTTGGCCGTCATTCCATCAACACTGGTGACTGCTCGCAATGCACAAACATTTTCATAGGTCCGTTGATCACCCATGACACCCACAGTTTTAACCGGCAATAAAGTTGCAAAAGCCTGCCAAGTTTCTTGGTATAAATTTTGACTTTTTAATTCTTCAATAAAAATAGCGTCTGCTTCTTGCAACGTTTTAATTTTATTTTCTTCAAGCTCTCCCAACACTCTTATGGCTAAGCCTGGTCCAGGAAAAGGGTGTCGTTCAATAAAATTTTTGGGTAAGCCTAATTCTTGACCCAACAAACGCACTTCATCTTTAAACAATTCTCTTACGGGTTCAATCAACTTTAAGTTCATTTTTTCTGGTAAGCCCCCTACATTATGATGACTTTTAATGGTCACGGATGGGCCACGATGTGACACACTTTCAATAACATCTGGATACAGTGTTCCCTGCGCTAAAAACTGAACATCTTTTATTTTTTTTGCTTCTTCATCAAAAACTTCAATAAAGGTATTACCAATAATTTTACGTTTTTTCTCAGGATCACTGACACCTTTTAGCTTGGACATGAATAAATCTTTGGCATCAACCGTAATCATGTTCAAAGAAAATGCATCTTTAACATCACGCTCTACTTGTTCACGTTCATTTTTACGCAATAAACCATGATCAACAAAAATACAGGTTAACTGTTGCCCTAAAATTTTATGTAAAAGGATAGCCACAACGGAAGAGTCCACTCCTCCAGAAAGTGCGCAAATAACATGCGCATCACCCACCTGTTTTTTTATGATTTCACTTTGCGTTTCAATAAAATGTTCCATGGTCCAATCTTTTTTAGCTTTACAGATCTCAACAACAAAATTATTCAACACCTGCTTTCCAATGCTTGAATGTACAACTTCTGGATGAAACTGAACGCCAAATATGTTTGTATCATCTGATTCAAAGCCAGCATAAGGACAGGTCCGTGTTGTGGCTGTAACCTGCCAAGCTTTGGGAATACTCTCTATCTGATCACCATGACTCATCCACATTTCATATGTCTTATTGCTGTCAATCCCTGCAAATATGCTTGTTGCTTTTTCTATTTTAACTTGTGAAGAACCAAACTCTCTATGTGTGCATGCCTCAACTTTACCGCCAAATTCTTGGCTAAGAAGTTGCGCCCCATAACATATCCCTAAAATAGGAACATCCCATTGCAGTATTTCTTTGGGCAAATACGGCGAAAGATGGTCATAAACAGATGCTGGACCCCCTGAAAGAATAATGCCTTTAACCTGATCTTTATAAGTTTCTAAATTATCGTCAAAAGCAACCACCTTTGAAAACACTTGCATTTCACGCACCCTTCTTGCAATCAACTGTGTGTATTGCGATCCATAATCTAAGACTAAAATCATTATTGTTTTCTCCAGCTTTGTTTTATTTTGTTCACTTCAAACCTTCTTTTGTCTACCTTACAGTAAAAATCAATCATGTATTAAACACTGCTTGTACGGGCACCTTGCACAACAAACCTTCTACTGCCACTTGATTAACAATTGCATTGATTTGCAAGGAAACTTCGCACAATTGCGGCTCTAAGTCTTCTAAAGCAATTTGTAATTCGCCATATAGGCTTGTTGCACCCAAACCTAAAATGCTATTTTGTCCTGACCAGTCCAATTGGGCCGAGGTAATTTTAAGTGTATCGCTTAAAAAGGAACAGCTGCTTTGCCCAAGGTTTTGAGCTATCCATTGCACATTACCTGACATAATGTTCAACTGTGCTTGGCCTTGCACATCCATATCACCCATTGTGCAAGACAAGTTTGCAAAAAAACTATTCACGGATGTATCTACCGCTGCAAAAATAGCAGCGTCAATAATATCTTCCTGTGTGACATCTACTAAAAACTCTAAAATTGTTTGTTGTTGTTCTTGGTTGAGAGTAATATTCTCTTTTGTTGATCCCCCACAGGCCGTTAACATTAAGATCAAACCCAAAACCAAGTCTATATTTTTTTTCATCTCTTACCTTACTCTCTTAACTCATTGTCTGATAATTTGGTGTCTCCTTGGTTATGCTTACGTCATGGACGTGGCTTTCTCTTAGACCTGATTGGGTGATTCGGACAAACTTTGCTCTTTTATGTAAGTTAGGAATGTCTTTAGCTCCTACATAACCCATACCGGCTCTTAAACCTCCAGTTAATTGGTGAATTACATTACTCAATGACCCTTTATATGGTACTCTGCCTTCAATGCCTTCTGGTACCAACTTGTACTCGGCAGTCATCTGATCTTGAAAATACCGATCCGCAGATCCACCCTTCATAGCTCCCAATGAGCCCATACCTCTATAAGTCTTAAATGTTCTCCCTTGATATAAAACTTGTTCGCCCGGTGCTTCCTTGGTTCCAGCTAAAAGTGAGCCAATCATCACGCTTGATGCCCCTGCTGCTAAAGCTTTGACAATATCCCCAGAATATTTAATCCCACCATCTGCTATCACAGGAATATTTTTTTTCTTAGCCGCCTTTGCAACATTCATAATTGCCGTCAACTGTGGCACCCCAATACCTGCAATAATTCTTGTAGTACAAATAGAGCCCGGTCCAATTCCTACTTTAACTGCATCTACACCCGCATCAATCAAAGCCAAAGCTGCTTGTTCTGTTGCAATATTTCCGGCAATAATTTGAATGTGATTAAATTTTTTTCTTATTTCATTTATTTTTTGCAATACTCCACTGGAATGTCCATGAGCAGTATCTACAACCACAACATCCACACCCGCTTCTAGTAGAGCTGTGACTCTATCTAAGGTATCTTCACCCGTACCAACAGCTGCTCCACAGAGCAACCTTGCTTCTTTATCTTTTGAGGCATGTGGAAACTCACTGGCTTTTTTAATATCTCTAATGGTAATCAAACCTTTGAGTTCTTGTTTTTTATCCACCACCAATAATTTTTCAATTCTATGCTGATGCAACAAGGCTTTGGCTTCCTCTAAACTAACACCTTCTTGAGCTGTCACCAGTTTTTTGGTCATCACTTCACTGACTGTCAACTGCATATTGCTTTCAAATTGCAAATCCCTGTTGGTAACTATACCTTTAAGTTCTTTACCTACAGTGACTGGAATGCCACTGATTTTATGCTCTAACATAATATTCAAGGCTTTTTGTACAGTTTCATTGGGCTGCATGGTAATGGGGTCTTTCACCATCCCGCTTTCAGATTTTTTAACTTTTTTTACTTCTGCCGCTTGTCGCTCAATGGTCATGTTTCTATGCACCACACCCAAAGCACCTTCTTGCGCCATCCTTATGGCCAATTGCGCTTCAGTGACTGTATCCATCGCAGCCGATATGATAGGGGTATTGAGCTTAATTGTTTTGGTTAATTGAGTTTTCAGCTCAACATTTCTGGGTAAAACTGCGCTTTCTTGCGGCAGCAAAAGAACATCATCAAAGGATAATGCGGTTTGAATCTCAGTAGAAGAATTTGCCATAAAGTACACCTCTTTTGGCAAGTCTTTATACTTAAGTTAATGTTTTTTAGCAATCACTGATTTATTTTTATTGAGCAATAGATATTTTATAAATACTTATACAGTTCTTGGGCATACAATTATTTTGTGTGTGGTTAATATCCGCATGCTGGCGCACATGTCGATGTACCATACACATCACAAACACTTTGTGAACATGATGTATAGCCTACAAGATCACCGTCGGTACATGCTCGCAACGTACACAAGCTACCGTTGGTACCTTCAAAAACACAATAGGCCCCGCTACATCCACTGCCACCTGTAGATGTAGGTGATGGCGTAGGCGTAGGCGTTGTTGCTGTTGGTGTGGGCGTTGCTGTTGGTGGTGGAGGTGACCCATCACAATAAACCACCGGTGTTGTTCCGTTGGCCACTGAAAAACTAAAGTTAATCTGATCTGAACAACTCATTGTTGTAGTAACTGTGACCAAACTGCCTCCTTGACAACGCGTACGCTGGAAAACAATATCCACTGGACAACCAAGGTCATCACACTCATAAAAAGGATTATAGGTATAGGTTGAGTTTGTACACGGCGTTGGACTTGGCGTTGGCGTTGGACTTGGCGACGGCGTTATGGTTGGCGTAGGTGTTGGTGTTGGTGTTGGACTTGGCGTTGGCGTAGGCGTTGGTGGAGTATAGCCCGGACAACCGACTGTATCAGGACAATGCAAAGGACCTGCCATCACTGTACTTGAACATGTATCAAATGTTTCACAGCGCGGCTCTTTAAATGGTTCTGGTGATATAATTCGGCAAATCCTTCCACAGCCTGTTGTAGGGGTTGGCGTTGGTGTTGGACTTGGCGTAGGTGTAGGGCTTGGCGTTGGCGTAGGCGTTGTTGCTGTTGGTGTGGGCGTAGGTGTAGGTGTTGGGCTTGGCGTTGGCGTAGGCGTTGTTGCTGTTGGCGTAGGTGTT
The DNA here is from genome assembly GCA_035326705.1 of Oligoflexia bacterium. NCBI lineage: Bacteria > Pseudomonadati > Bdellovibrionota > Oligoflexia > Oligoflexia bacterium. The sequence goes on along the minus strand of DAOLES010000012.1, from coordinate 93 downwards.
GTTGCTGTTGGCGTAGGTGTTGGTGTTGGTGTTGGTGTTGGTGTTGGTGTTGGTGTTGGTGTTGGCGTTGGCGTTGGAGTTCCTCCAGAACAA
>DAOLES010000011.1 GCA_035326705.1 Oligoflexia bacterium | reverse complement strand
CAGATTATTTTTAATGAACACTCGGCTGATCGGGCAAGAGCCCTCAAGGCCTTCGTGTATCATAAAAAATAATCTTTCATGTACGAACACTTTATTAAATGACTATAATATTCAATCAATTTGTTGACGCTCAAACTCGAATAAAAACTTAAATGTTATGCGAGCCGATTCATTATTTGGAATGCAAATTAGGTTGATATGAGTTTGAGCTTTTCTGGTGTCATTTTCATTAGCATCGCGCACCATACTAATAAAGCTGTTAAAAGCATGCTTATTGTTATGATCTGGTTTGGCTAGAGCAATATTGCATAAAGTTGACTTTCCAATTGTTCTTGCTTCTTTGACTACAAAATTAATTTTACTGTAAAAGTCATCTAGATCAGTATTTTCTTGAATATTATAAAGATTAATATTTGTTTTAAGCATGCTCGTGTATTTTTTGTTTATGGAAACTTCATAAGATTTATCTTCAAAATTAGCTGGAAAGTTTTTTTGAGCATCCTCCCAGTACATTAAGACATTGGTATAATGTCCTTGAAGACCAAGCTCTAAATAGTAGCTCAGTTCTAAAGCAGTGTTTTTTCTTCCACCCTTATCATATGAATTTGGATGAATCTCTATGGAATTTAAGGTGACAGATAATATGTCTGATGGACAAAGATTGTATGGGTCAGTACAGTTTTCAAGAGATGTTACGTCGTTTGAAAAGGCCAACTGAATATTTGCCATCCATAAAACTAAAATAAAAAAATAAGCCACAGTTTTTTGCATCGTAAATCTCCCTACAGTTTTTAGGACGATTTAGCATGTTTTGACTTACAATGTCAAATGCATGAGCTTTAACGCAAAGCTAAAATGTAACACATTATTTGCGTTTGACACTGCGCATATTGCTGGCCAATACTTTTTTACGCATTCTTATTGTACTTGGCGTGATTTCTATCCACTCATCATCATCAATCCACTCAATGCTGTCTTCTAGGCTCATTTTTTTTGTGCCGGCTAAAGTTACTAAAATGTCTGCATTAGCAGCTCTAAAGTTGGTGAGTTTCTTTTCACGACAAACATTAACGTTAAGGTCAGTATCTTTATTAAATTGACCAACAATCATGCCTTCATACACTTTTGTTCCTGGATCAATAAAAAAGATCCCTCGGTCTTCTAGGCCAAGTAGGGCATATTCAGTGGCATCACCAGTTCTATCTGCAATTAGTGCACCCTGACTTCTATGTAAAAATGCTTTGGAATTTTCTTTAAAGCCATCAAGCTGTGAACTCATCAAGCCCTGACCTTTGGTGATAGATAAAAATTTAGACCGGGTACCCAATAAACCTTTGGTTGGAATAGTGAATTCTAAACGTACGCGTGGATTGCTACTGCCTTCATTGGAGCCTGTTGCGGTTTCATATTTGCTCAAGACACCGCCGCGATTTTGAAAAAGTTGGGAAAGGTCACCCACAGATTCTTCTGGTACATCTAAAACAGCTATTTCATAGGGTTCCAATATTCTACCATTTTCATCTTGCTGAGTCAGTACCAAAGGTTTCCCAACTAAAAACTCCAAACCTTCGCGACGCATTTGTTCAATTAATATTGCCAATTGTAACTCACCACGCGCTAATACTCTAAATTGATCGGAACTTTCAGTTTCTTCAAAGCGTAATGCAACATTTTGCCTGATTTCACGCAATAGACGTTCACGTAATTTTCTAGATTGAATGGCTTCACCATCTTGACCTGAAAAAGGGGAGTTGTTGATTGAGAAAATCATGGATAAAGTTGGATTTTCTACATTGATACGTTCAAGAATAGGTATATTTGCGTTGGCAGCAAGGGTGTCACCAATTTCAAATTTGTCGGTTCCAGCTACAATTCCAATATCACCGGCTTGTAATTCTTCCACATCAACTTGTTTGAGTCCTTGATAGGTAAATAGTTTTGTTACTGTAAAGCTTTCCTGCACAAGCTCTTTTTTAGTATTCAGGCCATGACGGATAATTTTTTGGCCTTTTTTAATGCTACCTGAATTGATCTTTCCAATAGCTAAACTGCCCACATAATCAGAATAAGCTAGGTTTGAGATAAGCATTTGAAAATCTTGATTGGCTACGACATTGGGTTGTGGGAAATCTTCAAGAATAAGGTCAAATAGAGGCTTTAAATCAGAACTCTTGCTTCCGTTGACAAGATCTTCAATTTCTCCTTTGTCTGCGGTGCACCAACCCTCACGCCCACAAGCATATATAATGGGAAAATCAAGTTGTTCATCCGTGGCTTCTAATTCCATAAACAGCTCTAAAACTTCATCCACCACTTCTGTGATTCTATTGGAATGCCTGCATTCATTGCGATCTACTTTATTGACCACCAATGCAATTTTATGGCCTTTGGCCAAAGCTTTTTGTAAAACAAAACGTGTTTGTGGAAGAGGCCCTTCAGCAGCATCAACTAAAAGAATTGCGCCATCAACCATGTTCATGATCCGTTCTACCTCACCGCCAAAATCAGCGTGTCCAGGGGTGTCAACAATGTTTACTTTGATATTACCAACAGTGATTGATGTGTTTTTTGCTAAAATAGTTATGCCACGTTCACGTTCTAGGTCCATAGAATCCATAACGCGTTCATCTACGCTTTGATGCTCAGCAAAAGTTCCTGCTTGCTTTAATAAAAAATCAACCAAGGTGGTTTTTCCATGGTCAACGTGGGCTATGATACAGACATTTCTAAAATTCATTGGCGGGAGTGTACGGTTTTTTTTTATAAGGTCAAGGCAAAACTTGCCTATCATAGCGTTTTTTGGCTAAAGTCGCATTTCACAAAATATGTACATGTTTTGTAGGGGTAAGTACTTAAAATTAAAAGAAACGGTTTGGCATTAAGGTTGCTTAATAATACATGATGGCAAAAAAAAATAATTTTTATAATGCTTGTTTGACATTAATTATGCTGTTGGTTTTCACCAGGTCTTTGCATGCACAAGATATTCAGCAGTATTGGAGCAATTTAAATCCAGATCAAATGAGCTTAAAAGTTGATGGCGATCAAATTAAAGTATGCACAGCAATCAAAATGCTAATCTTACCAGAAGCAAAGAAAATAGCGGCTTATAATAATAATGCAAATGATATACGTTACATGGGGCGGTTTTGCCCTGCTGAAGAATTTTTCTCTTATGCCAATTTATTGGAGGATCTACAAAAAGATATTTTAACGACACAAAATATCCTAAAATCAAGCTTTGAAAAAGAGTGGAGTATAGAAAGCCTACAGATAGCTTTTATCAAGTCTTTTGCTTCTGGAAACAAACAGAATTTAAATTGTTATGCGCCAGATTTAGAGCTGAGTGCTGATCAAAAGTATATTTTGTATCTGGCTATCATGGAGCTGCATACTAGAAGTCTTTTTGGAGTGGTCATCAATGACACAAGCCAAAGAAAGGCCATTTTAAGCTTATTTGAGAGAGTTTTTGGAGTAAAAAGTAATATCAATGGACGGTATATGATGGATCCCATACTTGCAGAGATGATTTTGCAGTTAAAAAAAGAGGCTTTGCTAGAAGCAAGAGAATATCAGATCATTAGCCCAGAAGTTTTTGAAGAACTCAGCTTAAACATGTTTGATGTGAAAAATTAAAAGTATGAAAAAACATTTATGATAAATTAACTGTCTTTGATGGGTTGATCAATGTCATCAGGGAGTTTGTATTCGCCTGAGGTCGTTATTTTACCTTGGGTATAACGATTAAACAAAGTGTCCCACTCCAACTCAACCAAACCACCGTTTTCCTCATGCCTATGTTTAAATGCAGACAAGAGGTCAAGGCAAGCGTGATCAATAAATTCTAAGTTTTCAACATGAAAACATACTTTTGTACCAGCATCAATGGTTTCTAGTTCTTGGCCAAGTTGCGGAAGAGCTAAAAAAGTAGCCGAACCATGTAATATGATTTCTATGGCATTGTCTTCAGACTTACGCTCAATTTCCAAATGAGAAAGAGAGTAAACCAGCTTTATGGTTGATAAGACCAAGCCAATGATTATGCCATTAAGTAAGTTGAGACATATAATGCCAATGATTGTTGCTAAAAAGATAAAAATGACAGGTTTTCCATATTTAAATAAGGACTTAATGGCAGAAATATTGAGCAACTTAAAGCCAATATAAATTAAGATTGCGGCTAAGCTTGAAGTTGGAATTAGAGCTAAAAGGTTTGGGAAAAATAAAATAAAGGTTAATATCCAAATAGCTTGCATCACTGCAGAAGCTTTAGAGGTGGCTCCAGCATCAACATTGACAGTTGACCTACTGATAACCCCAGTAACAGGAGGAGCCCCAAGTAACCCACAAATTATATTGGCTACACCATGTGTAGCAAGCTCCTTATTGTAGTTTGTTGCTGGGCCATTATGCATGCGAGCAACGGCATTTGCACAAAGTAAGGTTTCAGTTGTTCCAATAAAGGCCAGTGCTATGGCCGCCATAAAAATATCTGGCTTTATAGAGTTTGTCCAAATGTCCCATTGAGGTAGGCTAACTATTTTTAAAATATTGTTGGGTACATCTATATACTGAATATTGAGTGCTAGAAAGTGAGATGTTGCAATTGCAATTAAAATGCTCAATAAGGCACCAGGAATGACTTTAAATTTTATGGGTTTATATTTTTCCCAAAAAAATAAAATAAACAAGGTAAGTGTGCCAATAAATGCGGCACTGGTTTGGTTGGGGTTGGATCGTTTAATAAAAGTATCAAAAATTGCATAAGGAATCATCAGTAAGTTTTTTAGCCCACTTTCATAAAGATGACCGTCAAACATAATGTGAATTTCGCTAACTATAATAAGAACTCCAATTCCAGATAACATGCCTCTAATGACTGCGGGTGAAACCGCTCTAAAATATCTACCTAACTTAAAATATCCACCTAGAAATTGTAATATGCCGGTGATGACTACTATTAGAGTAAAAACAGCAACATCATGTTTTTGTACCATCTCCATGATAATGACAGCCAAACCAGCGGAAGGCCCAGCTATTTGCAATGGCGCACCACCAAAAAGGCCAACTACAATTCCGCCAACTATACCTGTGATAAGTCCCAAAGCCGGGGGTAAGCCAGAAGCCAAGGCTACCCCCATACTCAAAGGTAAAGAAATTAAAAAAACAACCAAAGAAGGTGTAAAGTCTTTAATGATGTTTTTTGAAATAGTATGAATCATGTAAAATTTATATGGTATTTTAGTGCTTTAATAAAGCTATTACTTTAGCTATTGTTGAACGAAGTTTGTATTTTGATTAGCCTGAGTCTTTTTAAAAAGTTTTATTTATGGTTTTTAGTTTAGTATTTATTTGTAATAGTACATCAAAACTTAAAAAGTAAAGTGTAATGGTTACTTTGAAACCAAAAAAGTTCCAGCTAATAGTAGAAGAATACCTAAAATTTTTTCTGGGGTTATAGTTAAGGTTTTGCCCAATATTCCGTAGTGGTCATAAACAAGAGAAGCAATAAGCTGTACAGCAATCATAGTACTGAAAAAGATTAGGCCTCCTATTCTAGGGACGTAAAATAGACTGGTAAAAATATACAAGGCTCCTACAAGTCCACCAAAAAAAAGATAACTTTGTTTAATGCTCAGGTGAGAAAAATTAGGTTTTTCTAAACCAAAAAAAAGAATAGAGCTGCTAATACAGCTGATTGCAACAATGAAGTTAAACAAGGCTCCCCATAAAGGGTGCCCTAATTTATCTCCCAATTTTGCATTGGCTAAAGCTTGTAAAGGGACAATTAGGCCTAAAATGATAGGAATGAAGTACTGTATTGATTTCATGATAAGTGTTTTATATAATGAAAGACTGGATGCACCAATTGTTTCAAGCTATTTTTTTGTTTTTTACGCTATTGTTAGCATCTTGCGGCAAAGAAGATCCTCAAAGAGAATTCATTAAAAAACTTTTTTCTAATCAAACAGAAACTTTGTACATTGAGCTAGACTATATGCAAGGAACTCTGCCGGTAACCATTGATCCAAATAGTGGACTTCATATATGGCAGCTCTTACAGTATAATCTAGATCACATTTTTTCAGGATCAAAAAACTTACTCATTCCTTTAACAAGTTCAGATATGAGTCAGATTTCTGCAGAAAGCAAAAACTATACACGTGAAGACTTGATTCATCTTGCGATGCAACACAGAGATAGCCCAGCTTGGCAAAACAAACAAGCTTCAATCTACATGTTATGGGTAGATGGGTATTTTAAAAATAACCAAGAACAAACTGAAACCAATGTTTTAGGATTGTCTATATCTGGGCAAGCGATGTTAGTTGTATTTAAGCCTGCCGTTGAACTTGCTTCAAGTAGCTTTCCCCATTATGAAGCGTATGCTCAGCAAATAGTTGCCAATCATGAGATTGGTCATGTCATTGGTTTAGTCAATAATGGGTTGTCAAACGTTTCTGATCATTTAGATGAAAGTTCTGAGCATGGTTCAGCGCATTGTAATAACACTAACTGTATTATGTTTTGGCAAAATGAAGCAAAAACACATGATATAGCTGCGTATGTTATGGCAGAGAATAATCTTAATTTGGTGTTATTTGATCAAGCTTGCTTAAATGATATTCACGCTTTTATAGAGTGAATTGAAACTGCTTATATGCAGTTGGACAACTTTATTAAAAGTTTAGGTTTAACGGTTATAGCGCAAAAGATCTCTTTCAACATCACGTTGTTTAATACTTTCTCGCTTATCATGAGCTTTTTTACCTTTACCTAAACCAAGCTCTAATTTAATTTTACCATTTTTTAGATACAATTTCATTGGAACAAGACTTAATCGTTGTTGAGCAATTTGCATCGCCAAATTTTGAATTTGTTTTTTATGCATCAACAGTTTCCTTGTTCTGACTGATTTTGGAGCGCTATGTCCACCTGTGTTTTCATAGGGTTTAATGTAAACTCCTTCTAAAAAAAGCTCATCTTTAACAATATTTGCATAACCTTCTTTGAGTTGGACATTGCCTTGGCGAATAGATTTTACTTCACTACCCAAAAGAACGCAGCCAACCTCAAAGCTGTCAATGATTTGATAATTATGTTTTGCTTGTCTATTGTGGGCAAATTGTGTTGGAGGTGTGTTTTTTGCCATCACAAAACCTCTGGATTTTCAAAATCGACGCTAACCATCCCACCTGAAACAACTAATTTAAAAGCAGCTTCTATGCCAAAATCTGTGGGAATTGTTTCTTCTTCTGGAACAAGAATTAAGTAACCACTTGTTGGGTTAGGGGATGTTGGAACAAAAACATTAAGAAGCTTTTTACCAGTAATACGAGAAAAATACTTTTGCTGATCGCTGGTTACAAAAGCCATAGTATACAAACCTTTTCTGGGATATTCTATTAGGATAACGCGCTTGAATTGATTGTAATGATCTTCTGCAGTAAAGTTTTTTAAAATTTCTTTGGCAACACGATGTATAGAGCGTGCAAGAGGGATTTGGTCAATAATACGATCTCCCAATTTAATTAAAGTATGTCCAAAATAATTTCGACTTAAAATGCCAACTAAAATTATAAAGAAAATTGTCACTGCTATGTCCAAGCCCGGGACTTTATAGCCAAGTAAATAGTTAGGATGAAAATCGGCTGGGATTATATAAAGAAAAGTACCGTCGTGAATACGTAAAATACTTTCAAAAAAACCGAACACCAACATAAAAAACTTTAAGGTGATGTAAAAAGGTAACAAGACAAATAAACCTAATAAAAAGTAATGTTTTAAAATTTTTTTTAATGCGTTGAAAATTCTCATAGACTCTTTCTTTTTGCTGCGTTACAAGTTACCACATGTCGGAAAAAAGTTTAAGTTATAGTGATGCGGGTGTGGATATAAAAAAAGGCGATGATTTTGTAAATAATATTAAGCCTTTGGCCAAAGAAACCTTTCATAAACATGTTCAAAATAATATTGGAGGCTTTGCTTCTGTGGCCAGTATTCCAAGTGAATATAAAGAGCCAATGATTGTTACTGCCACAGATGGTGTTGGTACTAAATTGCTTTTAGCGCGTGAGTTAAATCATTATGAGCAACTGGGCCAGGATTTAGTAGCTATGTGCGTTAATGACTTATTAACTTTAGGGGCTAGTCCTTTTTTATTTTTAGACTACTATGCTTGTGATTCAATAAACCTTCAGCAAGCAACAGAAATTATAAAAAGTATAGCTAAAGCTTGTAAACTGTCAGGCTGTGCATTGGTTGGTGGAGAAACCGCAGAAATGCCAGGCTTATATGCCAAAAATGATTTTGATTTAAGTGGTTTTTGTGTTGGGTTGGTTGATAAAGCAAACATTATTGATGGAAAAAATATAGAAGAAGGTGATGTTGTTATTGGATTGCCGTCTTCAGGTGTTCATTCTAATGGTTTTAGTCTAGTGAGAAAAGTGATTGAGCATGCTGAATTAAAATTAAACGAAACCTACCCAGGTTTTGAAACAAGCCTTGGTCAAAGTTTATTAAAAGGAACCCGTATCTATGTAAAGACTGTATTGTCTATGCTAAAACAGGGACTAAAAATAAAAGGTATGGCACATATTACTGGTGGGGGTATTGCAGGAAACCTGAGTAGAATTTTACCAAGTCATTGTGATGCTATAATCAAAAAAGATACATGGCAGATTCCAACACTGTTTTCTTTTTTACAAAGCAAAGGTAATATTGACCAAGAAGAAATGTTTAAGACATTTAACATGGGGCTAGGCTATCTTTTAGTTTGTTCACTAGAAGACAGTAAGAAGCTACTAGAAAATTATTTAGATGCTGTTGTTGTAGGGTCTATTAAGTCAGGCAACCAGAAAGTCAGTCTTGTTTAAACCAAAAGGGGAATGACCCGTCAATATTGATATCAGTTTATTAATAATTGATAAAATATGATTTACTTAGGGTGTTAAAAATAATTAAGATCTGCTCAAAGCAGGGTCTTTGCCTCTGTATGTAATTAAACCGTGGCTAGGATCATAAGGAGAGACACCAACTGTAACGTGGTCTCCAAGAATAACGCGTATATGTTTTCTTCTTAGTTTGCCGGCAAGTTTTGCTGCGATTCGCATGCCATTGGGTCCTTCAACCATAAAGTTACCACCAGCCGCGACTTCAATCACTTTTCCTTCAATTAAAACTAAATCTTCTCTTGCCAAACGAAACACTCCTTAATTTAATAAAATGCAATAAGCTATTAATTATTATGCCGCATGTTTATTGAATTTAAAGCAAAAGATCAAGTTCTTCTTTTGTTTTAGTATGTCTTGTTGATGGGAAAGTCTTTGAGGCGATCTAGATAATTAAGTTGTTTTTTGTTGGGCTAGGCCCAGAAGAATATAAAATTTTCTAAGAATATAAATTTTATAGCTTTGACTGATTTTTTGTATTTTTTTTAGAGTTAAGCTTTTGGAAAAGTACTGATTTTTTTTTAGAACTTTTTCTATACAAACATAATCGTTAAAATACTTTATTTTATAAAAAAGCCCTTTTTTTAACTTGTGGCTTTGGATGTGTTCAGTGAACAGTTTTGGTGAGTTGGCTAAAACTGAATCGTAAACAGACTCCTTAAGGACTGCATCCATATTTAAAAAGTGTTTTTGTTTTATCACGTTATCTATAAGAAGTTGAGCAACAAAATTTTGGTTTATGTTTTGTGTATGTTGTAGGATACTATTTTGATCAGTTTTGCTCAGGGTGTTTAAGTTTTTTATAAGCCATGAGCATGTGGCTTGTTTAGAACAATGGGGGAGCAATAACCTAACCAGCTTTCTTTTGTTTTGTCTTGATAAGTTTTGGGCTAAGTCAATGACTAAATTTGGGTCAATAGATGCATCCATTATATAGACAAGTTGATGTAATGTTTTTTGATATAATCTATTTTGATTTTGTGAAAGGCTAAAAATTTTCTGCAAAAAGCCACTGTCACCTCTATGAATTCTGGCAAGGTAGCGAACAAAAATCATTTTTGACGGATGAAGGATAAAGTTTTCAGTGTGTTCAAAACATAAGATGAAAAATTCTGTTGGAATTGTGCTGAGTAGATTTTCACAAGCCTCTTCATGTTCTAAAAGGATTTTAAAAAACTTTAAATGGTTTAATGTTTTTCTAATCAGGGTGCTTGACCATAATGAGACATTGCTTTTTAGCGGATAGTTTTTATGGGTATAGCTTTCTATCAGATTGAAGGCGTCCCGATAGCGTTGGTTTTTTATTAAGTTAAACAGAAAGATCTCCAAATCTTCCCTTAGTTTTACGCTCTCCGGATAAGTTTTTAATATTTCTAGTAAAGAGAAAAGGTTGTTGATGTCATTGGTAGATGTATTTATTGCACTAAACTCATGTTCGCATTTTTTCAAAACACTTTTAAAAGATGGAGTGATTGTTTTTTTAAAATAAACTCCCCAACCATGTGTAGAGAATTGATGGGTTTTGATCGGGCGTTTATTCACACTAGATAATAGGAGAGATAAAAATTCTTCAAAAGCATTTAGTTCAATTGTATTGAGCACGCGAACTTTATAAATACCCAAACGAGTTAAACCAGAAAAAGGAGATGCTTTGCTAAAAATATAAGTTTGGTGACGGTGGTAAGAAATAGAGTTCTGGTAAAAATTAAATTGTATAATCTGTTTTGGTATAGCTTGAAGTTTGTCGTATAAGCTTTCAACCAGTTTTTGGTTTTTGCTAGTGTTTTGCTCAAGCTTAAGGTAGCTTTGCAAAGCATCCAGAAAAATAAAGTGAGGGGTTTGCTCAAGTTGGGAGTGTTCTTTTATTTTAAGTTGCTGACTGTACATGGTTGATATTAACAATTGTTTTAAAAAGAGTTAAAAAACGGTATAAGCTTGCAAAGTTTACTCTACTGAACTTTATGTTAAATAAAGTAGATGGTAAGCTTTTAGAGTCTTTAGGGCTCTTTGTAGTATAAGCATGAATTATTTTTATGAAATTCACAACAAATAAGCAAAAAGTTTATTATATTGGGTTTCCCCTATTTGTCTTTTTTTTATGTTTCATTTCTTACAAGATTGGCTATCAAAAAGGTATTTATAAAGTTACTTATAATGAATCATTAGAAACAATTGTCGATAGAAAGGTTATTAAGAGACCAGAGAAGCTTATTTTTTATGATGAATTAAACAAAGAGCTAGATGATAAGGTTGACTCAGAAAGTGAAAGTTTATTGGTTAAAAAAACACCTAAGGTTGTTGAGACGCCAAAAGAAGAAACACCTGTTGTTAGGCAGGATGAATTGCAGTCAAAAAGTACTTTAGACAGTTCCAAAACCACTTTTCCAGATAGTTTGGTCATTCAATTGAGTGCTTTTAAAGATAAGGATAAAGCCCAAGAATTGGTTAACAGTTTACAGTCAAAAGGGTTCTTAGCCTTTTTAATCTCTCAAGAGGGAGATCAAATATGGCATAGGGTTTTTGTTGGCCCATATGATAATCGAATCAAAGCCAATGAAGGGATACAAAAATTAGAGCAAAATGGTTTTGGGCGAGGATTTATTGTAGATCAACCAACTCAGTAAGGGAATAATGAAGTGACACAACAGCAGTATGAACTTGATCTTTTTACCATTAGGCAGTTTGAATACGCGATTAATTCGCCATACTGTCAGATTCTTTCTATAAGTGTTAGCAAGCAGTTTTTAGAGTCAAGAGCTTTTGATAAATATAGGGATATGTTTTCAAAATTAAAAAAGAAAACCAAAATTGTTGAAAGTCTTGAGTCAAATAGAACTAAGAAAGATAGGGGACAGATTTTTGCAAAAGTAAATTTGCACACATATCATTCAAGTAAGTCCTGGATGACGTCTTGGAAAAAAAAAGATGTCCCTGCCCGTATTTTGCTTTTAGATCAGGTCCAGGACCCTCAAAACTTAGGGGCAATGGTGAGAACGGCTAAATTTTTTAATTATGATGCCGTGATGGTTTCAAAAAGAAACAGTGCACCATTCAGTTCAACGGTGGTTCAAGCTTCAAGCGGGGCCTTGTTTAGTCTACCCATCATTTGTGCCAACAATTTAAAAAGAGAGATCGACTTTTTAAAAGAAAACTATTTTTTTTGTTTGGGTTTAGATACGAATGCCTCAATAACTTTGTACGATTCTAAGTTTTTAAATGAAAATTTGATTATTGTAATGGGAAATGAAGGAAAAGGAATGCGAGCATTAACTTTAAGTGCTTGCGATGAAGTGTATAAAATTTCCCAAAAACCAAGCTTTGAGAGCTTGAATGTGAGCGCCGCCGCATCTATTGCGATGTATCACTTTGATTATAGAAAAAATAAGTCTGATTAAAAAATGTACTTTTTTTGTCTGTGAATTGCGTTTTCTAAGTAATTAGAATAAATAAGGTTTTTTAAGAAAATATATCGGTTTTAAACTTTTCCTAAATGGTTGACAAACATAAAAAAACAAAGTACTGGGTGCGCTTTGTTATTAGTCTTTAAAAGCGGCTAAAATATGCTTTTAAAGACTAATCAAGCTAAGCTGGTGTAGCTCAATTGGTAGAGCAGCTGATTTGTAATCAGCAGGTTGCGGGTTCAAGTCCCATCACCAGCTCCACAGTATCTGACAAGTAACCGTGTTAGATATGTAGATAAAATTTTCCGTGAAAGCGGAGAAGCGGAAAAAATAAAACCGCGCTTTTATTTTTTCCTGGCTGAAGGTGCTGAAGCAATAAAATGCAGAGCATTTTACATAGTCAAATGGAGAGGTGGCCGAGTGGTTAAAGGCATCAGACTGTAAATCTGACGGTTAACGCCTACGTAGGTTCGAATCCTATCCTCTCCACCACTGTAGCTTGGTGAGAAACGCTGTGCATGCGGGGATAGCTCAATTGGTAGAGCATCAGCCTTCCAAGCTGAGGGCTGCGGGTTCGAGTCCCGTTCCCCGCTCCAAACATTGATTTTATTATCAAAGTTTGTTATTGCCCGCGTAGCTCAGCGGTAGAGCACTTCCTTGGTAAGGAAGAGGTCATCGGTTCAAGTCCGATCGCGGGCTCCAGATGAAAGAATGCTTTTTAGAGAAACTAAAGGGCAAAGTAAAAAACTGTAGGAGAAAGAAAGAAAATGGCAAAAGAAAAATTTGAAAGAACGAAACCGCACGTTAATGTTGGTACCATTGGTCACGTTGACCACGGTAAGACAACAACTACTGCGGCGATTACTTGTGTTTTAGCAACAAAAGGCATGGCTACTTATAAAGCATATGATGATGTGGCTAAAGCTGATGCAAAATCATTTAGAAGAGATGCGACAAAAATTCTTACAGTTGCTTTGTCTCACGTTGAATATGAGTCAGAAACTCGTCACTATGCGCACATTGATTGTCCTGGTCACGCTGACTACATTAAAAACATGATTACAGGTGCAGCTCAGATGGACGGTGCAATTCTGGTTGTTAGCGCACACACTGGTCCAATGCCTCAAACAAAAGAGCACGTATTGTTAGCACGTCAGGTGAACGTACCTTCAATTACAGTATTCTTAAACAAGTGTGACTTGGTTCAAGATGAAGAGCTGTTAGAGTTGGTTGAAATGGAAGTCACTGAGCTTCTTGAAAAATATGAGTTTAAAGATTCTAAAATTATCCGTGGTAGTGCTACTGCTGCTATTGCTGATCCAGAAGGTGAAGGCGGAAAATGTATTTGGGATTTGATTGCTGCATTAGATGAAAGCATTCCTGAACCAAAACGTGAAATAGATAAACCGTTCTTAATGCCTGTTGAAGATATTTTCTCAATTGAAGGTCGTGGAACAGTTGTAACTGGTAAAATTGAGCGTGGCGTTATCAAAGTTGGTGAAGAGATTGAGATTGTGGGTTTGAAAAACACTCAAAAAACAACCGTAACAGGTGTTGAGATGTTTAAAAAACTGCTTGATCAAGGACAAGCTGGCGATAACGTTGGTTTATTGGTTCGTGGTGTAAAGCGTGATGAAGTTGAGCGTGGACAGGTTTTATGTAAACCAGGTTCTGTAACTCCTCATAAGAAGTTTAAAGCCAGTGCTTATATTCTTAACAAAGAAGAAGGTGGTAGACATACTCCGTTCTTTAAAGGGTATAGACCTCAGTTTTACTTCAGAACCACTGACGTAACAGGTGTTTGTAAGCTGCCTGAAAATGTTGAAATGGTTATGCCAGGTGACAACATTGAGATGGAAGTTGAATTAATCAACCCAGTTGCAATGGAAAAAGAAGTACGTTTTGCTATCCGCGAAGGTGGTAAAACTGTTGGTGCCGGTGTGGTATCAGAAATTATTGAATAATTATTAATTATTTGTTATGTGCCTCCTCCAGCTCGAGTAAATCGACTTGGGGAGGTATAAGTTTTTAAGGGTGAGTGTTTGTCATGTCGGGTGATAAAAAGTGGATAAATCTTAGTTTTGTTTCTTTGGCTATAATTTTAGCTTGGATTCTGAATCAGACGTTTTTGTTGGTTGCACGATATGCAAAGCTACAAAACCCTTTGTTTTTAGATGTTTTGCCTACTTCAGCTCTATTGGCTATGTTAGTAAGTGCTGCAGGGGTCTTTTTGTATACACGACAAGCAAAAGTGCAGAGTTTTGCTTTTGAGGTTCTGCAGGAACTTAAAAAAGTCGTTTGGCCAACCAGAAAGGTAGCATACCTTTCGACAATTGTAGTTGTCATTTTGGTGGTTATTTCTGCTAGCGTGTTGGGAGTTTTTGATTGGCTGTGTACAAGTCTAATTGGCTTGGTATTGAAGGTGTGATTGAATATGGTTTTTAGTGAAGAACAATCTAACGCAAACAACAACGAAGACTTGCAAGATTCTTCCGTTGAGACGGCAACTGATTCTGTAAAAGAAGTTGGTGTTGATGCTGAAAATCAGCTTTCAGTTAAGAATCCAAACTTTAAATGGTATGTTGTCCACGTTTATTCTGGTTATGAACAAAGAGTGAAAGAAAGCCTAATAGAGCGGATTAAATCTTTGTCAGCAGAAGCCAATTTTGGTGACGTTTTGATTCCATCTGAAAACGTTGTAGAGATGGTTCAGGGGCAAAAAAAGACCTCAAAGAGAAAGTTTTTTCCAGGTTACATATTGGTTCAGATGGATTTGACAGACGATATGTGGCACTTGGTAAAAGGTACACCAAAGGTTACTGGTTTTGTCGGTGGGGCTTCTAGAAAGCCAACGCCTGTACCAGAAAATGAAGTTTTAAGGTTAACTCAGCAAATCAGTGAAGGTGTAGTTAATCCAAAATTAAAAATGAGTTTTGAAAAAGGAGAAAACGTTCGTGTTGTTGAAGGTCCTTTTCAGAACTTCAACGGTGTGGTGGATGAAGTTAAGCCTGATAAAGGTAAGTTAAGAGTGCTTGTGAGTATTTTTGGACGTTCGACTCCAGTTGAGTTGGACTATGCACAAGTAGAAAAAAGTTGAGGTATAAAATGGCAGAGAAAAAAATACAAGCGTTTATTAAGTTGCAAATACCTGCGGGTAAAGCAAATCCAGCACCTCCTGTTGGTCCCGCGTTAGGGCAACATGGTGTTAACATCATGGATTTTTGTAAGGCATTTAATGCTGATACTCAAAGTATGGGTGATACCGTTGTTCCTGTTGTTATTACAGTTTATCAGGATAGAAGTTTCACTTATATTACCAAAACGCCACCAGCTTCAAACCTTCTTAAAAAAGCTGCTGGAATAGCAAAAGGTTCCGGTGAGCCCCATAAAAATAAAGTGGGAAAGGTTACCGATGCTCAAATTGAAGAGATTGCAAAAACAAAAATGCCTGACCTCAATGCAGCTAGTTTAGAAGCAGCAAAAAAAATTGTAGCAGGTACTGCCCGAAGTATGGGTATAGAAGTGATTGGCTAGGAGATAGATACAATGGCGACAATGACAGGTAAAAGATATAAAACCAACAGTGAGAAAGTAGCTGTAGATAAAAAATATGCGGCGCGAGAAGCGTTTGAAACACTAAAGGGTTTTGCTGCCCCAAAATTTGATGAAACAATTGATTTGTGTGTTCGCCTTGGGGTTGACCCAAAGCAAGCTGATCAAATGGTCAGAGCCTCAGTGAAATTACCGCACGGAACCGGAAAAGAAGTTAGAGTTGTTGTGATTGCAAAAGCAGATAAGGCTCAGCAAGCTAAATCAGCGGGTGCTGACATTGTTGGTGATCAAGATGTTTTAGATAAAATTGCCAAAGGCTGGTTTGACTTTGATAAATTGATTGCAACACCTGACATGATGGCTGCTGTGGGTAAGTTGGGTTCTTCTTTGGGTCCAAGAGGTTTGATGCCAAACCCAAAAACCGGAACAGTAACTTTTGAAGTTGAAAAAGCAGTCAAAGATATTAAAGCCGGTAAAGTAGATTTTCGAGTTGATAAAACAGGCAATGTTCATACTGTTGTAGGTCGTATGTCGTTTGATGCTGAAAAGCTAGCGCAAAATTTATCAGCTGTTATGGACTCTATTGTAAAAGCCAAGCCGTCTTCTGCCAAAGGGGTCTATATTAAAAACATTAGTGTTTCTGGGACTATGAGTCCTTCAGTAACACTTGATCCAGGACAGTTTCAGTAATTTTTAATTGCTAATAGGTGGAGTATTTAATATGCCAAGTCAAAATAGAATAAGAAAAGAAGAACAAGTTGCTTTATATAAAGAAAAGTTTTCTAAATCGAAAGCAGCAGTTTTATCTTTGTGCACGGGAATTAGTGTCGAAGATATCACTGAGTTTAGGGCTAAACTTCGTTCTGAAAATGTAGAGTTTAAAGTTTTAAAAAATACAATTGCCTCACGAGCAGTAGAAGGAACAAGTCTGGAGCCTTTAAAAGAAGAGTTTTCAGGACAAACAGCGGTTGCTTTTACTGAGAGTGATCCAGTTGTGTTAGCAAAGATCATTTCTGATTTTGCAAAAGCGCAAGAAACATTTTCTATCAAAGCCGGTGTGTTGGATGGAAAATTGTTGGATGCGAAAAGTGTAGATGCATTAGCAAATATTCCAAGTAGGGAAGTTTTGTTGAGCAGGTTGGCTGGATCACTTCAGTCGCCCTATGCAGGTATGGTCTACGGTTTATCAGGTATTCTTCGGAAGTTTGTTTATGTCCTTGACGCTATCCGAAGAGAAAAAGAAAGTAAGGGCGAGTAGTCTTTTAATATTGGGAGAGAAAAATGGCTGAGAAAATGACAAAAGAACAATTTGTTGAAAATGTAAAGGCAATGTCTGTTTTAGAACTTAAAGAGTTGGTAGACATTTTTGAAGAAGAATTTGGTGTTTCTGCTGCTCCTGTTGCAGTTGCCGGTGCGGCAGCTCCAGCAGCTGGCGGTGAAGCAGCTGCGGCTGAAAAAACTGAATTTAACGTAACTTTAAAAGCTGCAGGCGACAAAAAAATCCAAGTGATTAAAGTTGTTAGAGCGATCACAGGTCTTGGTTTAAAAGAAGCTAAAGATTTGGTTGATGGTGCGCCAAAAGCGATTAAAGAAAATGTTGCTAAAGAAGAAGCTGAAAAAATCAAGGCTGATCTTGAGCAAGAAGGCGCTACTGTAGAACTTTCTTAATAGATCGTTTGGTTGTGGACAAGTCTATGGGCATTGCTTTTTAGGCTTGTAGCTATTTTGAGAAGCGTAAATGAATTGAATTAATTCATTTGCGTTTCTTTTATAAGATTAAATGTTTTTTATTGTTGAATAGTATTTAAACAATAAAAAAATAGGATTTTAGTCAGTCTTTGATAAAGGTGTTTAACACTGCCTTTATCTTAAAAATAAAGTTTGGTGTAAACCAAACTTTACTGCATAGAGGGAAACACTGTTGAGCTCATGCAGAAGTTTAATAATATTATATATTTAGGAGTTTTTGAATGGCCTCATTTGTAAACCACTTGCATCGACCCCGTAAAAATTTTTCACAAATTAATAAGGTTATTGATGTACCAAACCTTATTGATATTCAAAAAAGATCATATGAGAGGTTTTTGCAAATAGGGGTCCCGGAAGATCGACGAGAAGATATAGGTTTACAATCTGTTTTTAAGTCTGTTTTTCCAATCAAAGACTTTAATGAAACGGCATCGTTAGAGTTTGTCTCTTACAAGCTAGAAGATCCAAAATATGATGTAGATGAATGTCTGCAAAGAGGTATGACTTACGCATGTCCAGTGCGTGTTGTGGTGCGTTTGGTTGTTTGGGATACATCTGAGGGAGCTCCTCCTGGCGCAATTCGGGATGTAAAAGAGCAAGAGGTTTATTTTGGTGAAATTCCTTTAATGACAGGTGACGGTACATTTATTAATAATGGTACCGAAAGAGTGGTTGTAAGTCAGTTGCATCGCTCTCCTGGCGTATTTTTTGAATCTGCTAGCGCAACCGCGGTTTCAAGAAGTAATGTGCTTTACTCGGCAAGAATGCTTCCTTACCGTGGATCTTGGCTAGATTTTGAATATGATCACAGAGATGTTTTGTATGTAAGAATTGATCGTCGTAGAAAAATGCCAGCGACCATTTTGCTTAGAGCTTTAGGTTATTCTGAAGAAGATTTATTAAACTTCTTTTATAAAGCAGAAACGGTTAGCTTTAAGGGTAAGGATATTTTTAAAACGGTTATTCTTGACCTTTTGCCAGGGCAGATGGCTAGCTTTGATGTTAAAGATCCTAAGTCTGGTGAAGTTTTGGTAAAAGCAGGGAAAAAATTTACCAAGTTTTCATTAAAAAGAATAGAGCGTGCTAATATTGATACCATTAAGATCAATGCCGAAGACATCATTGGCCGCTTTGCTGCTAGAGATGTAGTAAATAAAGATACAGGTGAGGTTATTTTAGCGGTTAACCAAGAGCTTACAGCGGAGATTTTTGATGATATTAAAGCTGCGGGTATTGAGTCGTTTGAACTGCTTTACATAGATGGTGTTAATGTTAATGCGGCTTTGAGAAATACTCTTATTGCAGATAAAATGACAACCCAAGATGAGTCTATTTTGGAAATATATTCAAGACTACGTCCTGGCGAACCGCCGACACTTGAAACTGCAACAGCTTATTTTGAAAGTCTGTTTTTCAATCCTGATCGTTATGATTTGTCGCATGTGGGCCGTTTAAAAATTAATCATAAGTTTGGTTTTGAGACAGATTTAGAAGTTAGGACTTTGCAAAAAGAGGATATTCTTTATTCAGTAAAGTATCTTTCAGGTTTAAAAGATGGTTTAGGCGTGACAGATGATATTGACCATCTAGGTAACAGACGTGTTCGTACTGTGGGAGAACTGGTAGAGATTCAATATCGTGTTGGTCTGGTTCGTATGGAAAGAGCCATTAAAGAGCGTATGAGCTTACAGGATGTAGAAACTTTAATGCCGCATGAATTAATTAACTCTAAACCTGTATCTGCGGTTGTTAAAGAGTTCTTTAGTTCCAGTCAGTTGTCTCAATTTATGGATCAAACCAATCCATTGTCTTCCACAACGCATAAAAGAAGACTTTCTGCTTTAGGACCAGGAGGTTTGACAAGAGAAAGAGCTGGCTTTGAGGTTCGCGATGTCCATGAAACTCACTACGGAAGAATTTGTCCTATTGAGACGCCTGAGGGGCCCAATATTGGTTTGATTACCTCATTGTCAACATTTGCGCGAGTCAATGATTACGGTTTTATTGAAACTCCATATAGAAAAGTAGTTGATGGAGTTGTAACTGATGAAGTTAGTTTTTATTCTGCTCTTGAAGAAGAAAAGCATATTATTGCTCAAGCCAACGCACCTATCAATGCAAAGGGTAAGTTTACGGGTGACTTGGTTCAATGTAGAAAAGCTGGTGAAACAATCTCTGTTGCTCCATCAGAAGTAACTTTAATGGACGTATCGCCGAACCAGCTCGTTTCTGTAGCGGCGTCTTTGATTCCATTTTTGGAAAATGATGATGCAAACCGTGCATTGATGGGGTCAAACATGCAACGGCAAGCAGTTCCTTTGCTGTCGGCAAGTGCACCTATTGTTGGTACAGGTATGGAAAGCATTGTTGCTCGTGACTCAGGAGCAGCTTTGGTTGCTGTTAATGACGGTGTTGTTGAATCTGTGGATGCGGGAAGAATAGTGATACGTTCAAAAGCGGGTTCTAAAGCTTCAGGTCCTGAGGTAGATATTTATAATTTGGTTAAATACCAAAGATCTAACCAGGCAACGTGTGTTAACCAAAAGCCAATTGTAAGAAAAGGTGACCATGTTATGCGTGGTGAAGTTATAGCAGACGGTCCATCAACATCAAAAGGTGAGCTGGCATTAGGTAAAAATGTAATTGTCGCATTTATGCCATGGCAAGGCTATAACTTTGAGGACTCAATTCTTTTATCTGAAAGACTCGTAACGGAAGATGTTTATACATCAGTTCATATTGAAACCTTTGAACTTTTTGCTAGGGACACCAAATTAGGAAAAGAAGAGGTAACTCGAGATATCCCAAATGTGGGTGAAGATGCTTTGAGAAATCTTGATGATTCTGGGGTTATTCGAATTGGTGCCGAGGTTTCTTCTGGCGATATTTTAGTTGGTAAAGTGACGCCAAAAGGTGAAACTCAGCTTTCACCTGAAGAGAAATTGCTAAGAGCAATTTTTGGAGATAAAGCAGGAGATGTAAAAGATACATCACTTAGAATGCCTCCAGGTGCAAAAGGTACTGTAATTGATGTGCAAATCTTCTCTCGTGAAGGCGTTGAAAAAGATGCTAGAGCTAAAGAAATTGAAGATATGCAAGTCAGTAAGTTGTTGCAAGATCAGGAAGATCAAATAAAAATTATTCGTGAGTCTTCTTATGCAAAAATAGCAAACATTTTGACTGCAGAAAAAGTAGCTGCTGATCTTAAAGATAACAAAGGCAAGACGCTTATCAAAAAAGGTACAAAAATCACACAAGAAGCCTTAGATGAAATTCCAAGACATAAGTGGAAAGATATTGCACTTGTAAGCAACGAAGAGGCAGAAAAACAGGTTCTACAGACGTTTGATCAGTTAGCTGAACAAACCGATGGTATAAAGCACGCTTTTGATGAGAAGATTTTAAGAATCAAAAGTGGAGATGACTTGTTACCAGGAGTTATCAAAATGGTTCGTGTGTTTGTTGCCATCAAAAGAAGGATTTCAGTCGGTGATAAAATGGCAGGACGCCACGGAAACAAAGGTGTTGTCTCCAGAATTATGCCGGTTGAAGATATGCCTTACTTAGAAGACGGAACGCCAGTTGATGTTGTTTTAAACCCTCTGGGGGTTCCATCTCGGATGAACGTTGGGCAGATTATGGAAACACATCTGGGTTGGGCAGGTCGTATGCTTGGCCGTAAAATTGATCAAATGATCGAAGAAAAAGTTGATAGTGAAAAAATTAGAGCTTTTCTCAAGAAAGTGTATCACAGAACTGAAGATCACGAATTGATTGAAAAAGCCGGTAAAAGCGAGGTGCTAACTTATGCAAGAAGAATTGCAGAGGAGCATGTTCACTTGGCAACACCAGTATTTGACGGCGCAAATGATGAGGATATTAAAGAATTGTTAAAATTATCTGATGTTCATACTTCAGGACAAAGTAAACTTTTTGATGGTAGAACAGGTGATTCATTTGACCGTATGGTGACCGTTGGCATCATGTATGTGCTTAAGTTGCACCACTTGGTGGATGATAAGTTGCATGCCCGTTCTATTGGACCATACTCGCTTGTGACTCAGCAACCTTTGGGTGGTAAAGCTCAGTTTGGTGGTCAAAGGCTTGGAGAGATGGAAGTATGGGCTTTAGAGGCTTATGGTGCAGCTTACGCTTTGCAAGAGTTTTTAACAGTAAAGTCAGATGATATTGCTGGTAGAACAAGAACGTATGAAGCTATTGTCAAGGGTGAAAATCACTTAGAGTGCGGCTTACCTGAGTCATTCAATGTGCTTTTAAAAGAGTTAAAGGCTTTATCGTTGGATGTACGCTTGATTGAGGCTCCAGAGGCTTCTGTTGAAGAAGGATCTGATGATAAAAATAAAGAGTCTTCTGACCAAGAGGCAGCGGCTTAATTTTTAGTTTGAATATTAAAACTAGAGGAAAAAGATAATGCAGAATTTATTTTCATTCTTTGAAAAACCAAAAGATCCACTATTTTTTGAAGCTATCCAAGTTGGATTGGCTTCTCCAGAAAAAATATTGGAGTGGTCGTATGGTGAAATAAAAAAACCAGAAACCATTAACTACAGAACCTTTAAGCCTGAAAGAGATGGCTTATTTTGTGCTAAAATTTTTGGCCCAGTTAAAGACTATGAGTGTAACTGCGGTAAGTACAAAAGAATGAAGCACCGTGGGATTGTATGTGAGAAATGTGGTGTAGAAGTTATTGAGTCAAAAGTTAGACGTGAACGCATGGGTCACATTACTTTAGGTTCACCAGTAGCGCACATTTGGTTTTTAAAATCTTTGCCTAGCCGCATTGGCAATCTTTTAGATTTAACCTTAAAAAATCTTGAAAAAGTTATTTACTTTGAAGCGCATATTGTTCTTGAGCCTGGTGCTTCTAGTCTAGAAAAAGGTCAAGTACTTAGTGAAGATGAATATCATAAGGCTCTTGAAGACTTTGGTGATACTGGTTTTGAAGTAGGTATGGGCGCTGAAGCCATTAAAGTTTTGTTGGCGGATCTTGATTTAGAAGATTTGGCTGTAACCATAAGAGAAGAAATGTCTGCTACTAAATCAGAAGCTAAGAAGAAAAAATTAGCCAAGCGTTTAAAAGTTGTTGAGGCGTTTAGAGAGTCAGGTAATAAACCAGAGTGGATGGTTTTAGATACTATTCCTGTTTTACCACCGGATTTAAGGCCTCTAGTGGCTCTTGAAGGCGGTCGTTTTGCTACAGCAGATCTTAATGATCTATATCGTCGTGTGATCAATAGAAACAATCGTTTAAAACGTTTGTTAGAGCTTAATGCTCCTGGCATCATTATTAGAAATGAAAAAAGAATGTTGCAAGAGGCTGTTGATGCTTTGTTTGATAACGGTAGAAGGGGTAAAACCATTACTGGAACTAACAAAAGACCATTAAAATCTTTGTCAGATATCATCAAAGGTAAGCAAGGTCGTTTTAGACAGAACCTTTTAGGAAAACGTGTTGATTATTCAGGACGTTCAGTGATTGTGGTTGGTCCTGAGTTGAAATTACATCAGTGTGGTTTGCCAAAATTGATGGCCCTAGAGTTGTTTAAACCATTTATTTATCAAAAACTTGATGAAAGAGGTTTCGTTCCTACAGTGAAAGCGGCTAAAAAAATGGTAGAAGATCAGACAGATGAAGTTTGGGATGCATTGGATGAAGTGGTAAGAGAACATCCAGTGATGCTAAACCGTGCACCAACATTGCACCGCCTTGGTATACAGGCTTTTGAACCTGTTTTGATTGAAGGTAAGGCTATTCGTTTGCATCCATTGGTTTGTTCTGCGTTTAACGCTGACTTTGATGGTGACCAAATGGCAGTTCACGTTCCATTGTCCATTGAGGCCCAAGTGGAGGCACGCGTATTGATGATGTCTACCAATAATATTTTATCTCCGGCCAATGGCAAGCCCGTTATTGTGCCTTCGCAGGATATTGTTTTAGGTTTGTATTATTTGACTAAAGAAAGACCTTTTGCTGTTGGGGAAGGAAAAAGCTTCTCTAGTGAAGAAGAGGTGAGGATTGCCTATGACTCTGGTGCTGTTGAATTGCATGCTAAGATTCATGCAAGAATTCGTGGTGAAAAAGTCCAGACAACTGTGGGGCGTGTTCTTCTTTTAGAGGCTTTACCAGAAGGCTTGCCGTTTTCAATGATTAATAAAGTCATGGATAAGAAAGCTTTGGCAGATATTGTGGATCAGGCTTTTCGTCTATGTGGCCAAAAAGATACGATTTTGTTGGCAGATCAATTGAAAAACCTTGGCTACAAGCATTCTACTCAAGCAGGTGTGTCGATTTGCATGGATGACATGCAAATTCCAAGTAAAAAGTCTGAGTTGTTAGAAAAAGCGCAAGCTTCAGTACAGCAAATTCAAAAGCAATATACTGAAGGCTTAATTACTGATGGTGAGCGTTACAACAAAGTTATTGATGAGTGGGCTCAGGTTTCTGAGCAAATTGCTGGAGAAATGTTGGGTGAGCTTAGTACTGATATTGTAACCAGTGCCGATGGTAAACAGTCTGAAGAAGCACCAAGTTTTAATCCTATTTTTATGATGGCTGATTCAGGAGCTAGAGGTAGTGCTCAGCAATTGAGACAGTTGGCTGGTATGCGTGGTTTGATGGCTAGACCATCAGGTGAAATTATTGAGACTCCAATTACAGCAAATTTTAAAGAAGGTTTAACGGTACAGCAGTACTTTATTTCTACACACGGTGCTCGTAAAGGTCTTGCAGATACAGCATTAAAAACAGCAAACTCTGGTTATTTAACTAGACGTTTGGTGGATGTTGCTCAAGACGCGGTTATTACTGAATATGATTGTGGCACTTTAGATGGAGTTGAAGCAGTTGCCTTGATAGAGGGTGGAGAAATAATTGAGCCATTAGGAGATCGTATTTTAGGTCGTGTGGCATTAGAAGATGTTGTAGATCCATACTCTGGTGAAGTTATTATTCCGGCCAATGTTGAGATTGATGAAAAAATTGTAGCTAAGGTGAATAACTCAGTTATTGAAAAAGTAAAAATTAGATCAGTTTTAACATGCCAAACTCGTAGAGGTATTTGCTCACTGTGTTATGGCCGTGACTTATCTCGTGGTAGAATGGTGAGTATTGGTGAAACTGTGGGGGTTATTGCTGCGCAGTCTATTGGTGAACCTGGAACTCAGTTGACCATGAGAACTTTCCACGTTGGGGGAACTGCGACTCGTAGAGCAGAGCAATCAACATTGGAAAGTCGCAATGCGGGTACAATTAAGTTTATTAACTTAAATACGGTAAAAAATAAAGCAGGGCGTTTAACAGTTTTAAACAGAAATGCTGAAATTGCCATTGTTGACGATAAGGGTCGTGAGCGTGAGAAATATAAAGTTCCTTATGGTTCAGAAGTATTCTTTGATGATGGTAAAAAAGTTAAAGCCAATACGATGATTGCTGAGTGGGATCCATATACCATCCCAATTATTACTGAGGTTGGCGGTTTTGTTCAATATAACGATATGATAGAAGGTAACACTGTTGCTGATCAAGTAGATGCTGTGACTGGACTTTCGCGTAAAGTGGTTATTGAGGCAAGAGAGGCTGGTTTGAGACCTTCAATTATCTTAACCGATAAAAAAGGTGAGGCTATTAAATCAAAGGTTACCGGTGGTGATATTCAATATGTGTTACCGGTGGGAGCTAACTTAGCTGTTGATAACGGTGCTGAGTTAAAGCCTGGAGATGTGGTAGCTAAAATTACCCGTGAGAGCAGTAAAACGAAAGATATCACAGGTGGTTTACCAAGGGTTGCCGAGCTTTTTGAAGCAAGAAAACCAAAAGAAGTTGCGGTTATTTCTGAGATTGATGGTGTTGTGTCTTTTGGTAAAGATACAAAAGGTAAACGTAAAGTGATTGTAACGCCTGAAGTTGGTGATGCTCGTGAATACTTGATTCCTAAAGGTAAGCATATTTCTGTTATTGAAGGAGATAGAGTGGTTGCAGGCGAAGCATTAATGGATGGTTCTGCTGATCCACATGATATTTTAAGTGTTCTTGGTGAAAAAGAATTATCAAAATACATGGTAGACGAAGTGCAAGAGGTTTACCGTTTGCAAGGTGTAAAAATTAACGATAAACATATCGAAACAATTGTTCGTCAAATGTTGCGTAAAGTTAAAGTCGTTGATCCAGGTGAGACCAACTTCTTGTCTGGAGAGCAAGTGGATAAAGCAGCGTTTTATGAAGAAAATGATAAAGTCTTGGCAGAAAAGAAAAAGCCTGCAAAAGCAGAGCCTTTGTTGTTGGGTATTACTAAAGCTTCTTTGTCTACCGAGTCATTTATTTCAGCTGCATCGTTCCAGGAAACAACAAAAGTGTTTACTGAAGCTGCAATCAACGGAAAAATAGACCATTTAAGAGGCTTAAAAGAAAACATTGTTATGGGTAGAATCATTCCAGCGGGAACAGGAACCGCCCATTATAGAAACTTAGGGCTTGAGGTTGTAGGAAAAGAAATTAAATCAATGGTAGATCCTACATTGGAGAGTTCTGCTAATGAAAACAGCTACATAGAGAGTGTGACGACAGAAACAGGTGCTTAAAAAGCTTAAAAATTAGGGCCTTAGTTAAAAGTTCTTGACTTTTGGCCCACAATTCCTTAGGTACGCATTCTTTAGAAAAGGAAAAATATGCCAACGATAAACCAATTAGTTAGAAAAGCGAGAGTAAAACAGAGCCAAAAGAATACGGCTCCTGCATTAGCAAAATGCCCACAAAAAAGGGGTGTTTGTACAAGAGTTTACACAGTTACGCCTAAAAAGCCAAACTCGGCTTTAAGAAAAGTGGCCAGGGTCAGATTGACCAATGGTTATGATGTTACGGCCTATATCCCAGGTGAAGGGCATAATTTACAAGAACACTCAGTGGTTCTGGTTCGTGGTGGTCGTGTAAAAGATTTACCTGGTGTTCGTTATCATATTGTAAGGGGTTCATTGGATACTGCAGGTGTACAAAATAGAAAAAGAGGCCGCTCTAAGTACGGTTCCAAGAGGAGTTAAGGGTTATGTCTAGAAGAAGAGAAGCTAAAGTTAGAGTTCGTATTCCTGATCCAAGATTTAATGATCGTCTTATTGCGAGACTGATCAGTTGTTGTATGGTGGACGGTAAAAAGTCCTTGAGTCAAAAAATTGTTTATACCGCCTTAGACATGGTGGCGGAAAAAATGAAAGATGACCCAATTAAAGTTTTAAGAAAAGCTTTGGACAATGTTAAACCAGTAGTCGAGACTAAAAATAGACGTGTGGGTGGAGCTAACTATCAAGTGCCCATGGAAGTAAGGCCTAATAGAGCAGAAGCTTTAGGTATTCGTTGGTTATTAAAATCTAGTCGTGATCGTTCAGGTAAGTCAATGTCTGAAAAATTAGCAAATGAGTTGATGGATGCGCATGCGCAAAGAGGTGCGGCTGTTAAAAAACGTGAAGAAGTGCATAAAATGGCAGAAGCCAATAAAGCGTTTGCACATTATCGATGGTAGGACAAAGCAATGGATTTAAAAAAAGTAAGAAATATTGGAATTATTGCGCACATAGATGCGGGTAAGACAACAACCACAGAGCGTGTATTGTATTATACAGGTCGTTCACACAAGATTGGTGAAGTGCATGAAGGTAATGCAACCATGGACTGGATGGAGCAAGAGCAAGAGCGTGGTATTACCATTACATCTGCAGCAACAACATGTTCATGGAAAGATCACAAAATCAATATTATTGATACTCCAGGCCACGTTGATTTTACGGTTGAAGTAGAGCGTTCATTGCGTGTTTTAGATGGTGCTGTGGGTGTTTTTGACGGTGTTGCAGGTGTTGAACCTCAGTCAGAAACGGTTTGGCGTCAAGCAGATAAATATAAAGTACCTAGAATAGCTTTTGTAAATAAAATGGACCGTACAGGTGCCAACTTTTTTATGTGTGTTGAGCAGATGGTTTCAAGGTTGCAGGCCAATCCTGTGCCAGTTCAGATTCCTTTGGGTCGAGAAGAAGGTCACATGGGTGTTATTGATTTGGTGAAAATGAAAGCTTACCAATTCAACGATGAGTCTTTGGGTGCAAAATTTGATGAAATTGATATTCCTGCTGAATATAAAGCTGATGCTGATACATGGAGAGAGAAGTTGCTGGAGTCTGTTTCTGAAATCGATGAAGCTTTGATGGAGAAATATTTAGGCGGTGAAACGCTTTCAGACAACGAAATTTGGAGCGCATTGCGTAAAGGTGCCAATTCTATGGAGCTTACACCAGTGTTGTGTGGCTCTGCTTTTAAGAATAAAGGTGTGCAGCAGCTATTAGATGCAATTGTCGGTTTATTGCCTTCTCCTATAGATGTCCCTGCAATCAGAGGAACAGATATTAAAGATGATGAGAAAGAGATTTTGAGAAAGGCTGATGTGTCTGAACCCTTTTCAGCTTTAGCGTTTAAAATCATGTCAGACCCTTTTGTTGGTCATTTAACCTTCTTAAGAATTTATTCGGGCAAGATTGCTAGTGGTGATGCTATTTTAAACTCAACTAAAGATAAAAAGGAGCGATTGGGACGTATTCTTCAAATGCACGCCAATAAACGTGAAGAATTAAACGAAGCATCTGCTGGAGATATTATAGCAGCTGTGGGCCTAAAAACAGCGTCTACAGGCGATACGTTTTGTTCACCGACCAACCCAGTTAAGTTGGAGTCCATTAATTTCCCAGAGCCAGTGATACAGATTGCAGTTGAACCAAAAACAAAGTCTGACCAAGAAAAAATGGGCGAAGCTCTGCACAAATTGGCACAAGAAGATCCTTCTTTGCGTATTAAAACTGATGAAGAAACTGCACAAACATTGTTGGCAGGTATGGGTGAGTTGCACCTTGAGATTATTGTGGATCGTTTGTTGCGTGAATTTAAAGTGGAGGCCAATATTGGTAAGCCACAGGTTGCTTATCGTGAGACCATCACAAAGCCCATCAGAGCTGAAGGTAAGTTTATTCGTCAATCAGGTGGTAAAGGTCAGTATGGTCACGTTGTTTTTGAGATGGAACCAAATGAAGCTGGTGGTGGGTTCTCTTTTGAGACAACCATTAAAGGGGGTTCTGTCCCTAAAGAATTCTTTAAGCCGATTGAAGAAGGCGTAAAAGAAGCTTTAGACTCAGGTGTTTTGGCTGGCTATCCAGTGGTTGATATAAAAGTTAATCTTGTAGACGGATCTTTCCATGAAGTGGATTCATCAGAGATGGCGTTTAAAATTGCAGGTTCTATGGGTTTTAAAAATGGGTGTACCAAAGCATCACCTATTTTGTTAGAGCCTATCATGAAAACAGAAGTCGTGGTGCCAGAAGATTATATGTCTAATGTTATTGGGGACTTAAATTCAAGAAGAGCAAAGATTTTGGGCATGACTCCTCGTTCAGGTACGCAGGTTATTGATGCTGAAGTTCCTTTGTCAGAAATGTTTGGATACACCACTGATTTGCGTTCTAATACGCAAGGTAGAGGAAGTTCGTCAATGGAGTTTGATCATTATGCTCCATTGCCAGCAAAAATTAGTGCTGAAATCATTGAGAAATCAAAGTCAAAGTAGAGGATAATATGGCTATTGCAGAAGAAAAAATTAGAATTCGATTAAAAGCGTATGATTACCAGTTGTTGGATCAATCTACGCAAGAGATTGTTGATACCGCGCGAAGAACAGGAGCAAGAGTTGCAGGTCCTATTCCTTTGCCAACAAAGATAAATCGTTATTGTGTTTTAAGGTCTCCGCACACAGATAAAAAATCTCGTGAGCATTTTGAAATTAGAACACACAAAAGAATGATGGATATTCTTGAGCCTACACAGCAAACCATTGATTCTTTGATGAAATTGGATTTATCTGCTGGTGTTGATGTAGAGATAAAGAGTTATAGGGAGTAGTCATGGCCGTTGAAGCAAAAAAAATTGATTGGTCAGCTAAAAAATCAAGTACGGCAGTTTCATTGCCTAAAGATTTGTTTGCAGCTGAAGTGAAAGAGGCTGCTGTGCATCAAAATGTGTTGAGCATTTTAGCAGGGCGTAGAGCTGGAACAGCAAAAGTTAAGACCAGAGGTGAGGTCGCAGGTGGTGGTAAGAAGCCGTATCGTCAAAAAGGTACGGGTAACGCTAGACATGGTAGTTATACTTCACCTATTTTCGTTGGTGGTGGTACAGTTTTTGGTCCTAAACCTAGATCTTATGTGCAAAAAATTTCTAAGAAGCTTAAAAAAGTTGCTTTGAATAGTGTTTTGACTGACAAGCTTAACAATGAACAGGTGTTTGTTTGTACACGTTTTTCTGAAGAAAAACCATCAACAAAAAAAGTTTCTGTGTGGATGAAATCTGCACAATTAGAAAGTGTTATTTTTGTTGATAAGTCAAATGAAGCGTTGTCTTTGTCTGTACGTAATATTCCTAATGCTCGTTACTTAGATGTAAGAAGCTTGAACGTTTTTGATTTATTGAAGTATAAAACTTTGGTTATTTCTGAGGATGCAGTTGCATACCTTAATGAAGGAGCAAAGGTATGAACGTAAGATTAGATAAAGTATTAAAAAGGCCAATACAAACTGAGAAAACCACTTTACAAAAGGAAGTGGCAAATCAGGTTGTTTTTGAAGTGTATCCAACTGCAGATAAACTAAGTATTAAATCTGCAGTTGAGAAAGCCTTTAGTGTTAAGGTTGACTCTGTACAAACGATGATGGTGCCTTCTAAGCGTAAAAGACCTATTATTGGTAGACGTAGAGTTGAATTTAAAAAAGCAAACTGGAAAAAAGCTATAGTTAAGTTGGCTCCAGGTGAAAAGATTGAGTTGTTTGAAGGAGTTTAAAAATGCCAGTTATAAAGTATAAACCGATTACTCCAAGTAGACGTTTTATGACTACATCAGATTTTTCTGATGTAACATCTAACAAGCCAAAGAAAAGTTTGTTGTCTCCACAGAAGAGAACAGGTGGAAGAAATAATAAAGGTCGTGTTACCAGCCGTTGGATTGGTGGCGGGCACAAAAAGAAATACAGACAAATAGACTTTTTACGTCGTGATAAAGAAGGTATCGAGTGTCGTGTAAAAACAATAGAATATGATCCAAACCGCTCTGCGCGCATTGCTTTGGTTTCTTATTTTGATGGTGAGTACAGATATATTGTAGCGCCACATGGTTTAGAAGTGGGTGCCACGTTAAAGTGTGGTAAAGAAGCTGAAATCAAACCAGGAAATGCTTTAGAATTGCAAAACATACCTGTTGGTACATTGATCCATAATTTGGAGCTTAAAAAAGGTCGTGGTGCGCAAATGGTGCGTTCTGCGGGCACCTCTGCTCAAGTGATTGGTCGTGAAGAAGGTTATGCGCAAATACGCATGCCTTCTGGTGAGATCAGAAGAGTTCGTAAAGAGTGTTATGCAACCATTGGTCAAGTTTCTAATATTGAACATGAGAACTTAACCATTGGTAAAGCGGGGCGTTCACGTTGGTTGGGCAAAAACCCACGCGTACGTGGATCTGCGATGAATCCTGTAGATCATCCACATGGTGGTGGTGAAGGTAGAACAACTGGGGGTCGTCACCCAGTTACACCGTGGGGTGTTCCAACAAAAGGATACAAAACACGTAAGAATAAGAGCACCGGTCGATTTATTATTGAAAGGAAGAAAAAATAATGGCACGTAGTACCAAAAAAGGCCCTTTTGTTGATGGGTATTTGCTGAAAAAAGCAGAAGATTCTCGTAATGCAGGTGGTAAAAAAGTGATTAAAACTTGGTCACGTAGATCTACTGTTTTGCCAGAGTTTGTAGGGTTAACTTTTGCTATTCACAATGGGCGTAAGTTTCTTCCAATATATATAACAGAAAACATGGTTGGTCATAAGCTGGGTGAATTTGCATTGACAAGAACGTTTACAATGCATGCCGGTGATAGAAAAGCCGGAAAATAATGAGGGTGTGAATCATGCAAGTTAGAGCAAAATTTTTAAGAGTGCCGCCAAGAAAAGCAAGATTGGTAGCCAATATGATTAAAGGAAAGATGGCTAATGATGCCATTACTATGCTTAAATTTATGCCAAAAAAAGGCGCGGGAATGATTGAGAAATTGCTAAAAAGTGCAGTGGCCAATGTGAATGCGCAAGGACAAGTTGATGTAGACAATCTATATGTTGAGCAGATCTGGGTAGATCCGGGACCAGTCATACAAGCGTTTACACCAAGAGCACAAGGAAGAGCAACGCCAATTAATAAAAGAACAAGCCATATTTCATTGGTGTTAAAGGAAAAGTAGGAGAATCGTTATGGGTCAAAAAGTAAATCCTTTAGGTTTAAGAATAGGTATCATGAAGCCATGGCGCTGCAGATGGTACTCAAAAAAAGATTATGCAACTTTTTTACATGAAGATCTAAAGATCAAAGATATTGTGAAAAAGAAGCTTTATCATGCGGGTGTTTCACATATTGATATTGCTAGAGCTGCTGGAAAATGTATTGTTGATATCTACACCGCCAGACCTGGTGTGGTTATTGGCAAAAGAGGTGCAGGTATTGATAGCTTGAGACAAGAGCTGCAAAGAATGACTGATAAAGAAGTTGCGGTGAATATTAAAGAGGTGCGTAAAGCTGAGTTGGATGCGCAACTGGTTGCAGAAAACATTGCTATGCAATTAGAAAGACGTGTTGCTTTTAGACGTGTAATGAAGCGTGCAGTGCAATCAGCAATAAAATTGGGTGCAAAAGGAATTAAAGTTCGCATGGCAGGCCGATTAGGTGGTGCTGAAATTGCTAGAGCTGAGTGGTATATGGAAGGTGCGGTTCCTTTACATACGCTTAAGGCTGATATTGATTACGGTTTTACCGAAGCAAATACTACCTATGGCAAAATTGGTGTAAAAGTTTGGGTTAATAGAGGTGTTATCGTCAATGAGAAGCCAAACCGTGATGGTAAGGGTGAAGAAGCGGTTAATGCTGCGTAATAAAGGATTAAAATATGTTACAACCGGCAAAAGTTAAGTTTAGAAAACAACAGACAGGAAGAATGAAAGGCAAAGCTCATCGTGGGGCTAAAGTTTCTTTTGGAGACTTTGGTTTAAAAGCTGTTGAGTGTGGCTATATGACTTCACGTCAAATTGAAGCGGCAAGGATTGCTATGACTCGTCATATTGATCGTGGCGGAAAAGTTTGGATTAGAGTTTTTCCAGACAAACCAATTACTAAAAAGCCACTTGAGACAAGGATGGGTAAAGGGAAAGGCCCATTGTCGCATTGGGTTGCAGTGATTAAGCCTGGTAGAGTGTTGTATGAGTTGCAAGGTGTTAATAAAGAAATGGCAAAGGAAGCCTTACGATTGGCTTCACATAAGTTGCCTTTTAAGACTAAGTTTGTGGAAAGAGGTCAGATATGAGCGCTGCAAAGAAAAATAAAGATGAAATACAAGCTTTTAAAGCTTTGTCAGTTGATGAGTTGAGCTCAAAAGTTAACAACTTGCGTGAAGAGTCTTTTTGGTTGAAATTTAAAAACAACAGTGGCCAAGAAATTAGCGCAACTGAAATTAGAAGTACAAAAAAGAGTATTGCAAGAGCGCTCACCGTTTTAAATGAAAAAAAACGTACTGAGACAATAGAAAAATAGGAATTGAAAACTATGGAACGTACACAAAGAAAAGAGCAGCAAGGTATCGTTGTTAGCGATAAAATGGAAAAAACAGTGATTGTTCTAACAAAGTCACATGTTAAACATTCTCGTTATGGAAAATATTATGTTCGTCGCTTAAAATTTCCTGCGCATGATGAAAAACAAATCGCAAAAATGGGTGATTTAGTTAAGATTCGTGAAACACGACCCTTGAGTAAAACAAAAAACTGGAAAGTTGTTGAAGTATTAAAAAAGGCGGCAATTGTTGAAGAAAATCAAGATGTTGCTGTAAGCGAGGTGCAATCATGATTCAAACGGAAAGCGTTTTAGCCGTTGCTGACAACTCTGGTGCCAAGAAAGTCATGTGCATCAAAGTTTTAGGTGGCTCAAAAAGAAAATATGCAAGTGTTGGCGATATTATTGTGGTTTCTATAAAAGAAGCGATTCCCAGTGCTAAAGTAAAAAAAGGTGAAGTAAAAAAAGCAGTCATTGTTAGAACAAAAAAAGAATACGTTCGTAGGGATGGATCTTATATTCGTTTTGATGATAATTCAGCTGTTTTAATCAATAATGATAAAGAGCCAATTGGAACACGTATTTTTGGTCCGGTTGCTAGAGAGTTAAGAGCAAAAAGCTTTATGAAAATTATATCCTTGGCTCCGGAGGTATTGTAATGTCACGCGTAAATAGAGCAAACAAAAAAATTAAAGTTGGTGATACGGTAAGAGTCATTGCCGGCAAAGATTCAGCTGGAAAAGGGAAAGTTGGTAAAGTATTAAGCATTAATGCTAAAACAGATCGTGCCATTGTTGAAAAAGTTAATATGGTGAAAAAACACAAAAAAGGCGACGATAGAGGTAATCAAGGCGGAATTTTTGACCAAGAATCATCGATTCACTTATCAAATTTAAGCTTGGTTTCTGGAGCAAAAGAAGAAAAGGCTCCTAAAAAAACAACAACAAAAAAGAAAACTGCTAAAAAAGTAAGTAAAAAAGCAGAGAATAAAAATTAATTTAGAGAGATAAAATCATGTCAACAAGATTGTATGAAAAATATAAAAAAGAAGTGGCACCTAATATGCAAAAAACATTTGCATATAAAAGCACCATGCAAACCCCAAAACTTGAAAAAATCGTGATTAACGTTGGTTTAGGTAGAGCAGTGTCTGAACCCAAGTTGGTTGAGAATGTTGTTAAAGAGGTTTCAGTTTTTACTGGACAAAAACCGATTGTAACCAAGGCTAAAAAAGCGATTTCTAACTTTAAGTTAAGAGAAGGTATGCCTATTGGTTGTAAGGTGACCTTGAGAAAAGATAGAATGTATGAGTTTTTAGATAGGTTATGTTCTATTGCTCTACCCAGAGTTAGAGATTTTAGAGGTGTGTCTAATAAAGGGTTTGATAAAAGTGGTAACTACACTTTAGGGATTAAAGATTATTCAATTTTTCCCGAGATTAAGTTAGAAAATGTTCAATCTACTTTTGGTATGAACATTTCTTTTGTAAGTACATCAAAAAACCCTAAAGAAGGTAAAGAGTTATTAACCCTATTGGGTATGCCTTTTAGAAAGTAGTTCGGAGAGTTAAAAATGATTACAGATCCTATAGCAGATTTAATTACAAGAATTCGCAACGCTCAAAATGCAAAGCATAAGATTGTTTCAGTGCCAGCATCTAAGCTAAAAAAACAAGTTTTAGATGTATTAAAAAAAGCAGGTTTTATTAACCATTGGAATAGTAGCAATGCAAGCAACTTTGAAGCGTTGGACGTTGAGCTAAGATATGAAAGATCTGGCCGTGGAGTGATTAGAAAAATTGACAGAATCAGCAAACCTGGTCGTAGAGTTTATTTTTCTTCTGAAGATTTAAAAAAAGGTAGCGATATTATTACTTTAAGAGTTTTAAGTACGTCAAACGGTGTTATGTCTGATAAAGAGGCAATTGCAAAAGGCATTGGTGGCGAAGTTATTTGTGAAGTGTCTTAAAAGAAGTATTGCGGGTAGGAGAAATAAGGTATGTCACGTATAGGGAAAAAACCAATTGAGATTTTGCAAGGTGCTGTTGTAAGTATATCTGGCAACACAGTAACTGTAGAAGGTCCCAAAGGAAAAACTTCAATTGAAGCATATGATGGTGTGACTGTTAAAGTTGCAGACAACCAAGTTATTTGTACTTTAGATGAAGGTCAGTTGGATGCATCAAAACATGGATTAACAAGAAGTTTGATTGCTAATATGGTTGAAGGGTGTGCCAAAGGGTTTCAAAAAGAGCTTGAAATTGTTGGTGTTGGTTATCGTGCGGCTGTTAATGGACAAGTCTTAGAAATGACTTTAGGACATTCACATCCAATTCATTATCCAATTCCTATGGGAGTTACAATTACGGTTGATAAACAAACCAAAGTAACCATTGAGGGCATTGATAAACAGTTGGTGGGTCAAGTTGCAGCAGATATTAGGAGCTTCAGAGAACCTGAGCCATATAAAGGTAAAGGTGTAAAATATGCTGATGAAAGAATCATCAGAAAAGCTGGTAAAGCCGGTTCAAAGTAAGAGGAATTGAGTTATGAAAAAAAACCATTCAAGAAGTGCAAGAACACGTTATAAGCTTAGAAAAGTATCTTCTAGACCAAGATTATCGGTCTTTAGAAGCAATAAACATATCTATGCTCAAATTATTGATGATAAAAGCAATGAAACTTTAGCATTTGCGTCAACATTGTCAAAAGAATTAAAAGGCAAATTTAGTTCGTTAACAATAGATGCGGCAAAGTCTGTTGGGCAGTTAATTGCTGAAAAAGCAAAAGCCAATAAAGTTGAACAAGTTTGTTTTGATAGAGGATCTTATCCGTTTCACGGTAGAGTAGAAGCTTTAGCCACTGCAGCTAGAGAACATGGATTGAAATTTTAAGGAGTTACAGTGTCTGAAAATATTGATGTAAATGAATTGGGTTTGGTTGAGAATGTTATTAAAGTTAACCGTTGTGCCAAAGTAGTAAAAGGTGGTCGTAGGTTTAGCTTTGCAGCAATTGTTGTTGTGGGTGATCGTAATGGTCATGTTGGCGCTGGTTTGGGTAAAGCCAATGAAGTACCAGAAGCGATTAGAAAAGCTCAAGAACAAGCTAAAAAATCAATTACAAAAGTTAACATTCATGGCCATACCATTGCGCATGATGTTTTGGGTAGATATGGCGCTGGTTCTGTTTTGTTAAAGCCTGCCAGTGAAGGTAAAGGTGTTATTGCCTCAGGTGTTGTGCGTGCTGTTGTTGAAGCAGCTGGAATTCAGAATGTTTTATCAAAATGTTTAGGCTCATCAAACCCACACAATGCTGTTAAAGCAACGATTGCAGCTTTACAAATGTTAAGAACAGAAGAAGAAATCAATCAAGCTCGCCAGCTTGACGATAAGGAAGCAAAGTAATTATGGCTAAACTAATTAAAATAACACTTAAAAGAAGTACGATTGGTTGTACGCAAAAGCAAATTGCCAATGTGCAGGGGCTGGGTTTTAAAAAGACCTCTACAACAGTATACAGAGAAGATACCCCAGAAGTACGTGGGATGATTCAAAAAGTGATTCATCTTTTAAATGTTGAAAAAGCTGAATCAAAACCTGAAAAACCTGCTAAGAAAAAGTTTGTAGAGTTGTCTAAGCAAGTGGATAAAAAAGCTGAACCAAAAAAGACTGCAAAAAAAACAACTAAGAAAAAAGCTGCAACTAAGAAGTCGGAAACTAAAAAAGCAAGTTAGTTGTATATTAAGGAGTATAGATCATGGATTTATCAAATTTAAAGAGCCCTGAAGGCTCAAGAAAAAAAAGAAAGCGTGTTGGACGTGGTCACGGATCAGGTTGGGGAAAAACTTCAGGTAAAGGTCATAAAGGTCAAAATGCGCGTTCAGGTGGTGGTGTGAATCCAGCATTTGAAGGTGGTCAAATGCCTTTGGTTAGAAGGTTACCAAAGTTTGGTTTTACCAATATCTTTAAAAAGAAATATGCTGTTGTCAATTTAGATGCGATTAATGCTATTGAAATTGACGGTCCAATTGATTTGAATATTTTGAAAGATGCCAAGATTATTCGTAAAAAATCATTACGTCTTTTAAAAGTTTTGGGTGATGGTAGTCTTGATAGAAAAGTTCATGTTGTTGCAGACGCTTTTAGTGCAAGTGCTAAAGCAGCTATTGAAAAAGCAGGTGGAACAGCAGAATTGATTCAAAACTTGGATGCTCAAACTGAAAACAGCAAAGAAGCTTAATCGATTAAGATTGTTTTAAAGAAAGGTATTGTAGTGTCAACTGTAGCAAATATGGCAAAAGTCCCAGAATTAAGAAAACGTATTTTGTTTACTTTGGGCATGTTAGCGGTTTACCGTTTGGGTGTGCATGTGCCTTCGCCAGGTATTGATGCTGCAGAGTTGGCTAAATTCTTTTCTGACAAAGGTGATACGATTTTAGGTGTTTTTAATGTGTTTAGTGGAGGAGCTTTAGAGCGACTATCTATTTTTGCACTTGGGATTATGCCCTATATTAGTGCATCTATTATCATGCAACTTTTGGCGCCAACCATTCCTTACTTAGAAAGACTTAAAAAAGAAGGAGAGTTAGGTAATCGTAAAATTACCCAATACTCTAGGTATTTAACAATTGTTATTAGCTGTGCTCAGGGTTTTGGTTTAGCTGCATATTTTCAAAGCCAAGGTGTTGTGATTAACCCAGGTTTAGCATTTAAAATACAAACAGTAATAACCTTAGCTGCGGGGACTGCGTTTTTAATGTGGTTGGGTGAACAGATTACTGAGCGTGGCATAGGTAATGGAATATCACTAATTATTTATGCTGGTATTGTGGCGGGCCTACCGGGTGCTATTTCTAACACTTTAACATTAGTACAAGAAAATCAAATGGCTGTTTTAAGTTTGATTTTTATGTGTGTTTTTATGGCGGCAGTTGTTTATGGTATCGTTTACGTTGAGCAGGCTTATAGAAGAGTTCCTGTACAAGTTGCTAAACGTGTTGTGGGTAGAAAAGTTTTTCAGGGACAAAATACGGGGATCCCAATTAAAGTGAATTCTGCTGGAGTTATGGCTGCAATTTTTGCTATGGCTATTATTTCTGGTCCGATATCGTTGGTTCGCTTATCTAATATCCCGTGGTTGCAACGTTTTAGTCAACAATATTTGTCATTTGATGGTTGGATAACCAATGTTATTATGGTTGTTCTTATTATCTTTTTCTTTTTCTTCTATACTGCAATTCAGGACCAAACCAATCCAGAAAAAATTTCTGAAAATATCAAAAAATCTGGTGGCTATATTCCTGGTATTAGACCTGGCAAAGCAACAGCCGATTACTTAGAAAAAGTCATTGTGCGTATTGCATTTGTTGGGGCTATTTATACTTGTTTGGTTTGTGTTTTGCCTGGTGTTTTACAAAGCAATGCAGGAGTATCTTTTTATTTTGGTGGAACCAGTTTATTGATTGTTGTGGGTGTGGCTTTAGACACTATGTCACAGATTCAAGCGCATTTAGTCAGCCATGATTATGACGCCATGATGGGTGGTAGTTTAAAAGGTAGAAAATTAAAAGGTCGTAGAGCTGGTTAAGGTATTAGTCATGAACGTTATATTTTTAGGAGCCCCAGGTGCCGGTAAAGGCACACAAGCAGAAAATGTTAAAGAGCATTTTGGTCTTAAGCATATTTCTTCGGGTGATTTATTGAGAGAATCTCTGAGTAAAGAAACTGAACTGGGTTTGAAGGCAAAATCTTACATGGACCGGGGTGATTTGGTGCCAGATGAGATTGTTTTTGCAATGATTCAAGAAAAACTTCCTGCAGCACAAGGGGTTTTGTTTGATGGTTTTCCAAGGAATCTTGAACAAGCCAAACAATTGGATGAAGTGTTTTTCAAATTAAAAGATAAAATAAACTGTGTGATTAACCTTGATGTTAAAGAAGATGTTGTCATTGATCGTTTGATTGGAAGAGGTCGTAAAGACGATAATCCTGAGGTTATAAAAAATCGGCTAGATGTTTATAGAAAACAAACGCAACCTTTATGCAGTTATTATGAAACTCAAGGGAAGTTATATACCATTGATGCCTCTGAGAATGTTGAAAAAGTTTGGGACAATATTAAAACATGTTTGGAGCGTCAAAATGGTTAATATTAAGTCTAAAGAAGAACTTGAAATTATGCGTAAAGTCAACAGGTTATTGGCCGGTGTTCGTGAAACTTTAAAAGAAATGGTTAAGCCTGGAGTGACAACCTTAGAGCTAGATAAAAAAGCTGAGGCTATGATTAGAGAAAAAGGAGCTGTTCCAGCATTTAAAGGCTACCATGGCTTTCCATCAACTTTGTGTACATCCATCAATGAAGAAGTTGTTCACGGTATTCCTAGCAATAGAGTATTGGAAGAAGGAGATGTTTTGGGCATGGACATGGGGGCTATTTTAAATGGTTTCTACGCGGATACTGCTGTAACTTGCATGGTAGGAAAAGTTTCTTTAGAGGCACAAAAGCTTTTAAAAACTACGGAAGAGTCATTGTATAGAGGTATCGATCAAGCTCGGCCTGGTGGCAGATTAAATGATATTGGTGCGGCCGTGCAAAAATGTGTTGAAAAAGAGGGCTATAGTGTTGTAAGAGAGTTTGTCGGACATGGTATTGGCAAGCAATTGCATGAAGACCCACAAGTGCCCAATTACGGCATAGCAGGCACTGGTATGATGCTAAAAGTAGGTATGGTTTTGGCCATTGAGCCTATGGTGAATATAGGCGGGCCAAAAGTAAATATTTTAGATGATGGCTGGACGGCTGTCACAGAAGATGGTAGTTTGTCGGCTCATTTTGAGCATACGGTGGCAATTACTGAAAATGGGCCAGAAATTTTGACCCAAGTATAGAGGTAGATATGAAAGTAAGAGTATCAGTAAAGAAAATTTGTAATAAATGTAAAGTAATCCGCCGCAAAGGAGTGGTTAGGGTTATTTGTGATAATCCAAGGCATAAGCAAAGACAGGGTTAAGGAGAAAAAATGGCACGTATTTCAGGTGTTGAGTTACCTAAAAAGAAAAGAATTGATTACGCTTTAACGTATATTTATGGTGTTGGTTATACCAGGGCCACATCTATATGTGATGCTGCTAATGTTGATAAGTTTAAAAAAGTTGATGAGTTGGCTGAAGGTGAATTGGTTAGAATTCGTGATATCATAGACCAAAACTATAAAGTGGAAGGTGACCTTCGTAGAGAAGTCAATGCCAATATCAAGCGTCTTATGGATTTAGGATGTTACAGAGGAATGCGTCATAGAAAAGGTTTACCAGTTCGCGGGCAAAGAACGCACACCAATGCAAGAACAAGAAAAGGTAAAAGCAAAATAGCGGTTAAAGTAAATAGACCGGTTGGAAAATAAGACTGAAGAGGTAAGCATGGCTGCAGTAAAGAAAAAAGTAACAAAAAAGAAAAAAGAAAAAAGAACGATTCCACATGGAATGGTAAAAGTTCAAGCTACATTTAACAATACAATGGTTTCTATTACTGAACCAAATGGTAACGTATTGTCATGGTCAAGTGCCGGAGCACAAGGGTTTAAAGGATCAAAAAAATCTACCCCCTTTGCTGCTCAGATTGCTGCTGAAAAAGCAGCTAGGGTTGCTGTAGATACCTATGGCTTGAAGTCTGTGGATGTTGATATTAAAGGCCCTGGAGCTGGCCGTGAAGCTGCAGTAAGAGCAATTCAATCCGCTGGAATTAGAGTTAACTCCATTCGTGACGTCACACCTATTCCACACAATGGATGTCGTCCACCTAAAAGAAGAAGAGTTTGATTAATTGTAATAATATTTAGGAGACGCTAGTACGAATAAATAATTTATGCTTAAGAAGAGAAAGTTTTATTGTATAAAACTTGATCTGGGTGGGATGAGTCAGTCATAAACCACGTTTTTTGACTGAGAAGGGGGAAGATCCCTCTTAATAAAACTACCAGAGCAATGAAGGAGAAAATGGTATGTATAAGAACTGGAAAGATCTGATTGAACCTGAAAAAGTAGAGCTGGAAAGAGATCCAAATCGTGAGAATTATGGTAAATTTACTGTAAAACCTCTAGAAAGAGGTTTTGGTCTTACAATGGGTAACTCTTTACGAAGAGTTTT
Source organism: Oligoflexia bacterium (assembly GCA_035326705.1). NCBI lineage: Bacteria > Pseudomonadati > Bdellovibrionota > Oligoflexia > Oligoflexia bacterium. The sequence goes on along the minus strand of DAOLES010000011.1, from coordinate 5,809 downwards.
GTTGTCTTCATTGCAAGGTGCTGCGATAACTAAAGTAAAAGTTAAGGGCGTAGAGCATGAGTTTTCAACCATCCGTGGTGTTGCTGAAGATGTATCTGATATTATCTTGAATCTTAAGGGTGTTCGTATTAAATGTCACTCTGAAGGTCCTGAAACCATTACTATTAAAGCTTCTGGTCAAGGCGATGTAACTGCAAAAGATATCATGACCAATGATAATATTGAAATTCTTAATCCTGAGCATCACATTGCTTCTTTGGATGAAAATGGCAAATTAGAAGCAGAAATGACTGTTAAGATGGGTCGTGGTTATGTAACTTCAGAAGAAAATAAAGATGAAGACGATGAAATTGGGGCAATTTCTATTGATTCAGCATTTTCTCCAATTAAGCGTGTTAACTATAATGTAACACAAGCGCGTGTGGGTAAAAAAACGGACTTTGATAAATTAACATTAGAAGTGTGGACCAATGGTGCAATTGCACCTGAGGATGCAGTGGCCTATGCAGCTAAAATTATTAAAGAACAAGTACAAGTATTCATTAACTTTGATGAAAAAACTGCTGAGCCTGAAATTGTTGAAGTGATTGAGGAAGAAGTTCCTAATAAAATCAATGAGCATTTGCTAAGAAAAGTTGAAGAGCTCGAGTTGTCTGTTCGTTCAGCAAATTGCTTACAAAATGCAGATTTAAAATTTATTGGTGAATTGGTTCAGAAAACAGAAATGGACATGTTGAAAACCAAAAATTTTGGTCGTAAATCTTTGAATGAAATCAAAGAAATTTTAACTGAGATGGGTTTAGGTCTGGGTATGAAACTAGACTTAGAAACCGTTAAAGAAATTGAGAAGTTAAGAAGAAACAACTCAGCCGTTGGACAAGTCAGTGCGGCATTGGGAGAGTCAGTAGTATGAGACACCAGATGAGAAAAAGAAATTTTGGTCGCAGACCTCATCAGCGTAAAGCTTTGATGAGAGGTTTGGCTGATCAATTGATTGAACATGAACGTATTACAACCACCTTGGTGAAAGCGAAAGAGCTTAGAAAAGTTGTAGAGCCATTGATTACTTTAGGTAAAAAAGGTGATTTACACTCAAGACGACAAGCAGCTTCAGTTTTATATAAAAAAGAAACTGTTCAAAAGTTGTTTGATGGTGGCATTGTTGAACGTTTTAAAGATCGTCCAGGTGGTTACACTCGGATCTACAAAGGTGGAATTAGACGTGGTGATGCAGCGCCTATGGCTATTATTGAGTTAATACCAGAAGGTGATAAACCTGCTAAGAAGAAAGCAAAAAAAACCACTCAGGCTAAAGCGGCCTCTGCTAAACCAGCAAAGACTGAAGAAAAAAAGACAAAGTCTGCCACAAGTAAAACAGTTGAAAAAAAAGCGGGTAAGACTCCAGCTAAAGACAAAACAACTGATAAAGAATAATATTGGGCCTTATGCGATTGATAGCAGGGCTTAGCTTTCTATTTTTTGTTTCATCGGCCTTTGCATCGGATGTGTGCAAAGGTGCGGTTGAAGCAAAAGTTGGTGCATGTGCACCTCAAGTTTCTTCTTTAGAGAATGTATCACAAAAATTACTTAATAAAAGTGTCACGGCAAATGACTTGCGCGGTAAAGTTGTTTTTTTACATTTTTGGGCGACGTGGTGTAAACCTTGTGTTGAAGAGTTGCCAGAGTTAGAGAAATTATTTGCTAAAATTAAAGATAATAAAAACATAGTTTTTTTAGCTGTAAGTATTGATACTGAAGGAAAACCAGCTTTGGATAGATTTTTTGAACGCTTATTTGCCAACAAATATCCAAAATTTGATATTTTACTGGATCAAAAAAAACTAACAGCCAATCGCTTTGATGCCATTAAGGTTCCTGAAACATTCATCATAGATAAAACAGGTAAAATTACGGATAAAATTGTTGGCATTAACAATTGGGACAGCTCAATTGTTGAAAATTATTTAAACTTGCTAAGTCAGCAATAACAATTGATTCATTAAATTAAAGGCTAAAAGGAGATGCTATGAGTACAATATTTTTGTTTCCAGGGCAAGGTTCTCAAAAAGTAGGTATGGGACAAGAGCTTTATCAAAGGTACGCTTTAGTGAAACAAAAGTTTGAACAAGCCAATGATATTTTAAACCAAGATCTATCAGCATTGATTTTTGATGGACCTTCGGAAGAACTTCAATTGACCTACAATGCTCAACCTGCAATCTTGTTGTTAAGTGTGGCTATTTTAGAAGTGTTAAATGAAGAGTATGGACTTAAAGCAAATGCGGTTGCAGGGCATAGTTTGGGCGAGTTTTCCGCTTTGGTAGCCGCTGGGGGTTTATCATTTGAAGATGCCTTAAAAACTGTTAAAAAACGCGGAGAGCTTATGCAAGAAGCTGTTCCAGCTGGTGTTGGGAGTATGGCAGCAGTCTTGGGGGCAGAGGATGCATTGGTGGAAAATGTTTGTGCAGAAATTTCAAAAGAAGGCAATAGAGTTGAGCCAGCCAATTACAACTGCCCAGGTCAATTGGTGATCAGTGGTCATAAACAAGCTGTTGATCAAGCCTGTGAACAACTTAAGGCTAAAGGAGTTAAGCGTTGTATTCCATTAAAAGTCAGTGCGCCTTTTCATTCCAGTTTACTAGAGCCGGCGGGAAGAGCCTTAAGACCCTATTTAGAACAAATTGACTGGTCTAAAACTCTTAATATACCTTATTGGGCAAATGTCGATGCTCAAAAATATACAAATACCCAAGGCGTAGTTGATCGTTTAGAGTCACAAGTTTGGAGTGGCGTGAAATGGACGCAAAGTTTACAGGCAATTTTTGCAGAAAATCCAGATGCAAAATGTATTGAGGTTGGACCAGGTAATGTAGTCTGCGGCCATGTTAAAAAAATCAATCCAGAAATAATGTGTGTTCCCAGTCAAACAGAACAAGATATTCAAAACCTTGTAAAAGCCAGTGTTTAATTGGATCACAACTGACATTTTAGATGCTTTGAGTCATGGTTTTTGTGGAGGCATTTTATGAGGATATCTATTTTGATTGGTGTTATGTTATGCACTACATTTTGGGCATATGCAGAAGATTTGAAAAATTGTCGTCTGTATGATGAAAAGTTGAATATGGGTCTCAAAGAAAGTACTTCGTACCGTCCAATGAACTTTGATAATAATTACGTTATTAAGTATGAGATGGATTCAAATCATGTGTCCTTGGATGCTAGTGAAAAGTTAAAGGCTTACGATATCAAGTTTATTGGCGAAGAGTCTTTTTCAACCAAGCCTTGGATTGAACTTGAAAAAATGGATATAAGTATAAAGTCTATTCAATGTGCTGAAAAAATAACCCTCACCCTTTGGGACTCAAGACAACAAAGCTATAATAAAGTTGTGTTTGAGTTAATTCAAGCCGGGCCAAAATTGCATTATACTATCCAAAACACTAAAAAAACAAAAAAACGTGTACTTGAAAAAGTAAGTCATCAATGCAGTTATCTTAGTCCAGTCCACTACACGACATTTTTTAATACCCCTCAGCTTAATCAAAAAAAAATTGAGTGTGAAGCGCAGGTGTCAAAACTAGCTCAAAAACCTTGGAAAGATGGAAACTTTATCTTTGACTTGGTCTTTGCTGAGCATGCTAAAAAAACAATGGGTTGTGAATTGGATGTTCATATTAACGAAAACGTTTTAACAGCACGTCTAAAAAAATCCTGTAATTTATCAAAAACAAAAGCTGGAGATGTTTTTGTCTCTGGGCAAATTATGCACCATTCAAGCGGTCCTTGGGTTATAATTGAAGATAAAAGTGATCTTGATAAAAAAGAGATTGGAGGATGTACAGATGGCCCTCTAATCGTCAATTTTAAGAATAAATCGATTGAAACGTGTTGAAATGGATACAACAGCCCTGATTATAATCAATTATTCTATTGACCTATAGGTATGATTCAGAGTAAGTATGGGCCTGTGAATTCACAACGCATGCATATTTTGACCTATGGCTGTCAGATGAATGATTATGAATCTGACAGGACTTATCGCTTATTTCATAATAAATATGGCTACTCATGGGCCGATCATCCGCATGATGCAGATCTTGTTATATTTAATACCTGTAGTATTCGTGAGAAGGCTGATCAAAAAGCTTTTTCTGCCTTGGGAGAGCTCAAAAAAACCAAAGCTGAACGCAAGCAACATATGATTATTGCTGTGGGGGGCTGCAGTGCCCAATTGCGTGGCAAAGAAATTCAAAGTAAGTTTCCATTTGTGGACATTGTTTTTGGCACCCATCAATGGAATATTCTTCCAGAACTGGTAGAAGCATGTTTAACGAAAAATAAACGGCAAAGCAATTTAGATCTTTTTGGTTGGCAAAAATACAGCTTTTTAGATGTTGAAAAGCATCAAGAGCAAGACAAACATCCAGTTACAGAGTTGATTACTGTTCAAAATGGTTGTGATAAGTTTTGTAGCTTTTGTGTGGTTCCCTACACAAGAGGTCGTCAGGTGAGTCGTGATCTTGATGATATCTGTAGAGAAGTTGAAAAAGTTGCACAAAAAGGGACCAAAGAGGTTATTTTATTGGGACAGAACGTTAATGCCTACGGCAATGATAAAAGCTCTGACATTGGTTTTTCTAAGCTTTTAAGGTCAGTTGCAGCCGTTGATGGTATAGAAAGAATACGGTATGTTACCTCACATCCTTCTGAGCTTAGTTTTGAAATGATAGATACCATGGCTGAGCTGGATGAAGTGTGCAACAGCTTGCATTTACCGATTCAGAGTGGATCTAATCGAGTACTTAAAGCAATGAATAGAGATTATACCGTTGATCGTTTTCGTGAAGTGGCCAACTATCTTTACAAAACCATCCCTGATATGATTTTAACCACTGACTTGATGGTGGCGTTTCCAGGTGAAACAGAAGAAGACTTTAAAGATACCTTAAGTGCCATGGAAGAATTTAATTTTGCTGAAAGTTTTTCGTTTTTGTATTCTCCAAGGCCAAATACCAAAGCTGCAAAACGTGAAGCGGATTTTATTCCTACAGAAGTTGGTAAGCAGCGTTTATATGAGTTGCAAGACTTGCAAAATAAATTATCCATGCAAGCACGACAAAACTATTTAGGAAAAACTGTAAAAGTGTTGGTAGATGGTGTGTCTGCAAGAGATGGTCAGCAAATTACCGGTAAAATGCCGCAAAACTGGTCAGTTAATTTTGATGGAAGCAAAAGCCTTATTGGTAAAGTTGTTGATGTAAAAATTGATCAGGTCATGAGTAATACATTTAAGGGCCAATTGATCTCTGCGGTACAAGAAGAACAACCATCCAAAGTTCTTCCCAGTGTAGGATAAAACGCGTGACTGAACAGTTAATTACATTAAGCAATGGCCAATCACCTCAGTTACATGAGACGGTCTTTTTGGCGCCGTCTTCTTATATTATTGGTGAAGTAAGTATGGGAGAGCAATGCAGTGTTTGGTTTGGTTCAATCATTCGCGGTGATGTTAACTACATAAAGATTGGAAAAAGAACCAATGTGCAAGATCAGAGTATGTTGCATGTAACGCACAAAACCCATCCTTTAATTATTGGTGACGAAGTGACCATTGGTCATCGTGTTACCTTGCATGGCTGTACTCTTGAAGATAGAATTTTAGTGGGTATGGGGGCCACAATCATGGATGGAGCTCATATAGAGAGTGATGTGATTATTGGGGCGGGGGCGCCTGTTACACCCAATACAAAAATTTCTAGTGGGGGTTTGGTTGTTGGCAGCCCCGCTAAAGTAAAACGCGAATTAA
>DAOLES010000010.1:58257-61383 GCA_035326705.1 Oligoflexia bacterium | reverse complement strand
GAACGCCCGACCCCCAGATTCGTAGTCTGGTGCTCTATCCAGCTGAGCTACGGGTGCATGTGAGAAGCATAGGTACAAATAATCACTTCATTTGTAAAGATAATTTCTTTAGTCTACGAAATAATGGATTCAAGGTACTGAAAGATACCGGCTACTTTTTTTATTTTTTACCTTTTAGAGTGAATTACTGAAAAAAGTTGATCTGTGACGGTCTTGGGTTACAAGGGCTCTATGCCACAAAGAAAAACAAACGAACTGCGTTCAATAGAAATTATTCCAAATTATATTCATAACCCCATGGGTTCATGTTTGATCAAGATGGGTCAAACTTGGGTATTGTGTACCGCATCGGTGGAAGAAAAAGTACCTCCATTTATGGAAAGAAAAGGCAAAGGCTGGGTGACCGCAGAGTATTGTATGTTACCAGCATCAACGCATACTCGTTCTAAGCGGGAAGCAAAATCAGGCCAACAAAGTGGAAGAACCCAGGAAATTCAACGTTTGATTGGCCGTTCATTGCGAGCTTGTATTGATGAGAGTTTATTGGGTGAAAGAACCATCACTGTGGATTGTGATGTGTTGCAAGCGGATGGTGGAACGCGCATTGCCTCTATCAACGGTGGCTTTGTAGCCATGTCCATTGCTATAAAAAAACTGATGCAAAATGGCAAGGTTGAGCATAATCCCATTCGCTCACATGTTGCGGGAATCAGCATGGGCCTTAAAGACGATAAAGTGTATACCGATTTAGATTATGATTTAGATTCTACCTGTGATGTAGATATGAATTTGGTTTTCTTGGGCAATGGGTCATTGGTAGAAATTCAAGGCACGGCAGAAAGAGGCACGTTTAGCTTTGAACAAACCCAAGCCATGTTGGGCCAAGGCTATGAAGCAATAAAGCAAATTGTAAGCAAACAAAGCCAAGCCATAGAAATAGCATGAACATCTGTATTGCCACGCAAAATCAAGGAAAGCTGAAAGAGTTTCAGTATTTGGCTGAGCAGTTCTGTCCACAGCTTTCTTTTTATTCCATCAAGGAAGCCACACAAGAGCCTGTGCCTGATGTAATTGAAAATGGTAGCACTTTTTTAGAAAACGCCAGCATCAAAGCCAAGGCTTATGCACGTTGGCTAAAAAGACCTTGTCTTTCAGATGATTCAGGCCTAATGGTTGAAGCCTTGGCAGGTGAGCCGGGCTTGTATTCTGCACGCTATGCTGGTCCTGATGCCACAGATGCAGAAAATAATGCAAAGTTATTGCAAGAAATTAAAAGCAAACAGCTCATAGAACCTAAAGCAAAGTTTGTTTGTGTTTTAGCGTATTTTAACCCCTTAACCGAGCAGCTATTAACAGCAGAAGGTGAGCTGCACGGCTATATTGTTGCTCAGCCAAGAGGAAGTCAAGGCTTTGGCTACAACCCTTTGTTTTGTGTTGAGCAAAGTAAAAAAACTTTGGCTGAGATGGGTATGGAAGAAAAACTCAGTTTGGATCATCGTTCGCTAGCGTTTCAGGCCTTGAGTCAAAAATTACAAAGTATCCTATGATAATGCGATATTAGGTTGACTTTTTTTGTCAGGCACTCTAAATAATGTGCTCTTTATCGGTCAGGAAGACTGTCATAAATGTCGGGGCGTAGCGCAGCCTGGTAGCGCACCTGCTTTGGGAGCAGGGGGTCGTTGGTTCGAATCCAATCGCCCCGACCATCTTTTTTAGAGGGAAAAACGCTTTTTAGAAATTGTTAGACTGAGTGTCTTACAATTTCTTATGCAAAGCCCCCTCACAAACAAAAAGCGTGGTTTTTGTTTGTTCACCCTTTGCGGTCAGCCACGGCATAAAGCCTTGCTTCCTTAAAACTAGTATTTGTATGTCGTTGGTTTAAAGCTAAACTTATGATGAGCAAGCCGAAGGCGTAGCGAAGAATTAGTTTAACTTATGGCAACACCTAAGGTGTTGGCCGAATCCAATCGCCCCGACCATCTTTTTTTAGAGGGAGAATCCCTCTTGTTCTATTCTATTCAATGGGGAGTATACTTATTTTTTGAAAAACTTTCTTTTCATCATTCTAGCTGGTAATTAAATTTACATGAAAGCAAAAAACTGTGCCTGTTGTTTTATGCCACTGAAACAAGATTTAAAAGAAAGTGGTTCAGATATTTACTGTAGTTATTGTTATGTTGATGGTCGCCTTTTGGCCGAGGGGATGACTTTAAAAGAATTTAAAGAAAAAGCGTATCAAGGAATGCTTTTAAAAAACATGAACAAATATAAAGCTAAGTTTTTTTCTTGGATGATTGGTTTTGCACCTTATTGGAAAACACGGCAATAGCGCTGAAGTGTTTTTAAGTTTATAAAAGGTGCTGATGTGAAAGATGAACAACCTCATTTCTTTAGAAGAACAAGATCTTTTTTACATGCAAAAAGTTTATGCCTTGGCGCAAAAAGCTTTTAGTCAAGATGAAGTGCCTATAGCAGCTGTACTGCTCTATCAAGATCAAGTGTTTGAATCCTTCAATCAAAGACAAAAAACTCAATTGCCGCACGATCATGCAGAGTTTAATGTAATTGATCAGGCCTGTCGTAAGTTTAGTACATGGCGTTTAAATGATGCAACGTTATATGTCAGTGTTGAACCATGTTTGATGTGTTCGGGACTTATCTATCAAAGTAGAATTGCAAGAGTTGTGTTTTCGGTTGAAAACCCAAAAGGTGGGGCTTTAAGCTTTGTTGAGGAAAATGCTGTTAAATTGGGCGTGAACCATTCTGTAAGCTTTAGTTGCGGGTTGTTGCGTGCTGAAACAGAAAACATGTTGAAGCAGTTTTTTAAAAACAAGAGAAAAAAACTCTAATATAAGTCACTGATTTTCTTGACATTGATGGACTAGGAGCAGTACCATTTAAGATGGTGACTAAACTTTGATTATAAGGATTGATTACATGTTGATTCTTTCGCAAAGAGTGGGCAAACAAAACCATATTTTTTGTTTGCAGGGGATATGTGAGTTTCCTTTTTTGAGTGGGTGTTTTTAAAACGCTCTAGATAAAGAAGGCAGAGTTTTGCTTTAGATTGGAAAAAACCAATTTTATATTGGTTTTTGCGCAAAGGGATAGCAAACAAAAACCACG
>DAOLES010000010.1:0-58157 GCA_035326705.1 Oligoflexia bacterium | reverse complement strand
CAAACAAAAACCACGTTTTTTGTTTGCAAGGGAAAAGCGATTTTCCCTTTAAGAAACAGAGGAGAAGGTTGTTTTTTAAAAGATCAAATGAATTAGTTGGCGTTGACTTAGGGTCAAGTTCAATCAAGTTAGTAGCGCTTGAGAAAGTTGCTGATAATCAGTACCATCTTAAGCATTTTAGGATGTTGCCATTGCCTAAAGATACAATCATCGAGGGTGCAATTATGGATAGTGCTATGGTGATTGATACAATTAGTAAGTTGTATGAACTAGAAAATATAAAAGAGAAAAATGTAGCAACGTCAATCAGCGGTAACTCAGTGATTGTTAAAAAATTGGTGTTGCCACAAATGAGCATAGATGAGCTGGAACAATCCATTCAGTGGGATGCAGATCAATACATACCCTTTGACGTGTCTGAAGTAAATTTGGATGTTAAAATTTTAAAGGAAGCTGGCGAAGGCGCTGGCTTTGACGAGATGGAAATCCTGCTTGCAGCAGCAAAAAAAGAAGTGATTGCAGACTATGTTAGTGTGTTTGAAGGGGCCTCTTTAAAGCCGGTGGTGATTGATTTAGATGTTTTAGCAGTGGGTAACATGTTTGAAGTAAACTACCCAGAATTTTTAGATAGAACAGTGCTTGTGGCCAATATTGGGGCAAGTATGACAAATATAAATATTGTTGGCCAAGGAAGCTCAAAGTTCACAAGGGATGTGCCTTTAGGTGGGGTTAACTATACTTCAGATATTCAAAAACAATTACAAGTCAGTTTTGAAGAAGCAGAAGACCTTAAAATTGGCGGTAAAATTAATATGGAAAACTCAGAGTCCATCGGTAATTTATCTGAAAGTAATGAAGTTGGAGCTATCTTGCATGCAGTTTCAGAATCTATAGCAGTTGAAATTCAACGTTCGATTGACTTTTTTGCTTCTCAGGCAATGTCTGAAGATGTTTCAGCCATTTTTTTAACTGGTGGAGGCGCAAAGTCCCCGGGTTTAAAAGATTCTATAATGCAAAATACCGAGCTACCAACTGAAATTATTGATCCTTTTAAATCAATTTACATTGATGGTGCAAAGTTTGATGAAGAGCAAATTAAAGACATTGGTCCTGTAGCTGGTGTTGCTGTTGGTCTAGCGTTAAGGGAAGTTCTTGAACTATGATTCGCATTAATCTTTTACCTACAAAAGCAAATATTAGAAAAGAAAATGCATTGTTTCAACTTGGAGCAGGCGTTGTCACCTGTGTTTTTTTAATCATTGTATGTTTTGTGGTTAATAAAACTTACGATAGTAAAATTAAAAAACAACAAACAACCATTGCAGATTTAAAAACAAAAATTAGTCGATTAGCGAGCATTAAAAAACAAGTGGAGGACTTTAAAAAGAAAAAGCAAGATCTAGAGAGTAAAATTAAAACAATTGAAGATTTGGATAACAGTAGATCTGGTCCGGTAAAGTTATTAGAAGAGTTTACTTATGTTTTGCCGGAAAAAGCTTGGTTAACGGAGTTTAAAGAAAACAATAAGCGATTAGAAATATCTGGAGTTGCAGTTGATGGGCCAACTGTATCGCAGTTTGTTGATCAGCTCAATCAGTCAAAGTTTTTTCAAGATATAAAATTGGTTCAAGTTGAACATGGCCAAAGGCCTGAGGCATCGTTTAAGCGTTTTAACATTGTATGTAATGTAAATTATAATATTGAAAATAATGAATCAACTGAAGGGGGTAAATCATGAACCAGTTCCTCGCTCAGTTTGAAAAACAACCTAAAGCATTAAAAATGGGGGTGCTGTGCTTTTTACTGTTGGTTATATTGTTTGTTGAGTATCAATTTTTTATTTCGTCGAGAAATGCTGAAATAGATAAAAATCAAAAAGAAATTTCTAAATTAGAAAAAGAATACAGTGAAAGTCAAGCTATAGCAGATAACCTTGAAAGCTTTATTGCCCAAGTTGCTTTTTTAGATGAAGAGTTGAAGAGAGCTTTGTTGTTGTTGCCAAATGAAGAAGATATTCAAGGTGTTTTAAGAGCTATTTCAAAGGAAGCCAACGTCACCAATGTTCGTTTGATAAGTTTTAAGCCGCAAAATAGGGCCAATAAAGGGTTTTATGCGAGCTTGACCATGACTATAAAGTTTGAAGGTAGCTTTCATGATATAGCAAAGTTTATTGATAGAGTGGGCAAGTTAAAGAGAATTATCAATGTTTCTGATATTGTTTTTGAACGAGTTGCAGACAAAAGCCTAACCGTAACGGCTAAAGCTACAACCTATATGTTTGGGGGTAACTCGTGAAGCAAATCATAGAGTCTATGTTTCGTTTTGTTTTACCAAGCGCTTTTGTGTTGTTAGCCGCTTGTGGTGAAAAAGTTTCTAATGGCAATGACCCAAATCAAGCTAATAAAAATCCTCAAGTCAACGTTGCTAAAAAACAAGAGTTAATTCAACCTTCAAGCCGTTTTGGAACAGAAAAAAATGTTTATTTTTATGATCCAGAAGGAAAAAGAAACCCTTTTGAACCGTACAACCTTAAACAAGACAATGTGGTGAATATTGTTGAATCACCGTTAGAAAAATACCAGTTGGCGGAGTTATCTTTAGTTGGAATTATTTGGGGAATTGCTGATCCAAGGGGAATGATTAAGGCACCTGACGGTGAAACATATGTTGTGAGACGGATGTCAAGAATAGGTCGTAATAAAGGCAAAGTTGCAAGAGTTGCCAGAGATAGTGTTTATGTAGAGGAAGAGTATCGTGACCCTGCTTCGGGTAATATTGCCTTAAAAGAAACTAGAATTGAGTTAGAAAAAGATAATGTAGATGCTTTATCTGGAGGACTGAAAGCTGATGATTAGAGTTAATAAAAAGTTTGTTATTAAAAAAGCTGGTATTGCATTTGCGGTTGGTTTTTTTGCTTTATGGGGTTGTAGTCAAAGTAAACAAAAAATCTCTGATATTAAACAGCAGAAAAAAATAGAAACAGGTGTAACACAAATTAATGGTCTTAAAAGTTTAACGCTACAAGATAATGAAGGTCATCTTGTTATTAAATTTGAAGCGGAAAAAGCGCTTTCACCTAATATTTTTAGACTTTCTGACCCACAAAGAATTGTGGTTGACTTAGTGAACACGCGTAATTTACTCAATGACAGTGTTATCAACTCTACCAGTAATGTTGTTAAAGAGGTTACGGTCAACGAGTTTAATGACAATAATAATATTTTAAGTCGAGTGGTCATTGTTTTAAATAAAAATGTTGAATACGAAGCACATGCGTTAAGCAATGGTCTGGCGTTAAAAATATTGGCTCCAAATGTAAGAAATACTTTGCCACAAGAAAATGATAATCTGTCCATTGCTGAGTTTTCTCTTATGGAGAACCTAGATCAAGACAATGTACAAACACCCAAAACAAATCAAACTGGATTCCAATCAAAAATAACCTCTGCCAATAAAAATCAATTGATTAAAATATTATCTCGTCCGCAGATAGATGGAACAGAGATTGAGTTGATTTTTTCAGAGCCTATTAAAGAATATCATGACTTTTCTTTAAATGGACCAAACAGAATTGTGTTTGATCTCCAAGACGTTGAAAATGTGCTAACGGAAGGTAAAACAGTTTCTGTTTTAAGTGATGAAGTGTCTCAGATAAGACTGGGGGAAGCAAAAAATAAAACAAGAGCTGTGATTGATTTATCTGGGATTGATCATGCAACTTACAAAGTATCAAAAAGTGATAATAGGTTAAAAGTATATATCCCATCAAAAAGTATTCCTGATGTGGTGCCCACAATGAACAAAACAACTGATATTGCATCAAGGGATAAGATAAAAAATGAAAGTAAAGTAAAGCAAGATAAAACAAAAGATGCTGCGGTATCTATGGTGGCACTTGATAATACAGCTACAAGCACTCAAGTAAATAGTTCAGAATTAAAAGAAAACAGCTTTCTTGACCTGGCAGCAATGAATAGCAATGTTGTTTCTTCTCCAAACAATGCAACTAAAGTCAATAATGCAAAAGCTTTAGCATCTGTTAAGCGTCAAGAAAGTAAAACAACAACGATCAATCATTTGAATAGTTTGCAGTTAGAAAAAGACAAAGAACAAGCTTTATTAAAATTAGTATTGGATAATAATGTTGATTATGAAATACTTAACTCTCAACCTGATGTGCTAAAAATAGAATTGAACAACGTTGCATACAAAAAATCTAAGTTAAAAAAATTATTAAAGCAGCAAAACTATTCTGGCACAGCAATCAATGATTTAAGTATTAAAAAAGCGGACAAAAATAATATCTTGGTTGAATTATCTTTGAAAGATCAGGCAATTTTTGAAGTTGGAGAAGAAGAAAAAGGTTTGTTGGTTAGGGTTAGTCCTAAAAAGCAAGAACAAGAAGTTGTTGCGGATAATAGACTTTTGTTAACCAACAATGAAACGCTTGCACTAAATAATGTAGAAGATACAAACTCTTTATCAAAGTCAAATGCAAGACCACAAGAATCAAAAACTGTGGCCCGTGCAACACGTCCAGTTATTACTGATAATCAAAACCAAGTTGAGACTTTAGCGAATGACTTAATTGAGGTACAAGGTTTAGAGGATGATGTTAAGAATACTTTTCCTCAGGAACGGGTGATAGAGAATCCTTTGGGTTTAGAGGTTCAAGATAGCAATAAAATTAAAAATTATGCCTATGTAAAAGAAGAGTTCATGAGTGATACGATTGCTGATGGAGAGCCACTAAGTCAAATGGGATCAATCTTATCAGGTGCTGTTGAAGGAAAAAAATTCACAGGTAGACGCATTTCTTTAGATTTTAAAGATGCGGAGGTTAAAAGCATTTTTAAGCTGATTGCAGAGATTTCACAGTTCAATATTATTATTTCTGATGATGTTACAGGTAGAATTACAATACGCTTGGATGAGGTGCCTTGGGATCAGGCATTTGCAATTATTTTACAAACACGTGGCCTATGGTTTGAGAAGTATGGCAATATTATTCGTGTTGCGCCTGCAGCTAATTTGCAACGAGAAAAAGAAGCGGCTGCGGATGCTGAGAAAGCAGCAAAAGCAGTGAAACCTTTGGATATATTATTTAAGCCAGTAAGTTTTGCTCAAGCAGGAACTTTAGAAAAACAAGTAAAAAGTGTTTTAAGTGATAGAGGTACAGTAGATATTGATAGTAGAACCAATACCTTGATTATAAAAGATATCAGAGAGCATTTGGATAAAGCCAAAAGAATGATTGATATTTTAGATACGCAGACCCCACAGGTTACAATTGAAGCTAGAATTGTAGAGGCAACCACCACGTTTACCCGTTCATTTGGTATCAATTGGTCAGGGAGTGCTTCATTTACATCAGCAACTGGGAATCCAACAGGTTTATTTTTCCCCAACTCTATTGGTATACCCAACTTTGCTTTAAACTTTCCTGTAGAAGCTGGAGCAATTAATACTCAAGCAAATTTACGTTTAGGAAGTATCAATAATATTCTGGATTTGGATCTGGCTATTGCTCTTGGTGAACAAGAAGGTAACTTTAAGTTAATATCCTCACCTAAAGTAACGGTTTTGGATAATAGTTCTGCTACTATCTCTGCCGGTACACAAATACCTTATCAAACCCAAAGTGATAACTTAGGAACCAATGTTAACTTTCAGACGGCAAATACCAGTTTGACGGTTACACCGCATATCACCAATGATGGATCAATTTTAATGAGTATTAGTGCTACCCGTGATGAACCAAACTTTTCTGCATCGGTAGATGGAAATCCAACCATTGACCAACGTACAGCGAGTACAGAAGTTTTGGTAAAGAGTGGCAATACCACTGTTATTGGGGGGATATACTCAACATCCTCAGGTGGAAACCAGTCTCGCCTGCCTGTGTTACACCGCATTCCAATCATTGGGGCATTGTTTAAGAACTACAATAAAACGGTAAGACGATCTGAACTTTTGATTTTTGTAACGCCAAGAATTGTGGGAGATGAACGTAAAGCAATAAGAAATGTCAGGGAGTAAAAATATGAGAAGATACCGTACCTATTTTTTTAGTGTTGCTTTGATCACAGTCGTGGGGTTAATATTGGCTTGTAATCAGGGACCAATTGGTTACCGTGCTCCATCTGGATCAACAATAACTATTTCAGAAGCAGCGACATATAGCATAACTGCTGGAAACTCTGTTTCAGCACCTGTTTCTGGTTTAGTGACTGTTCCAAGCAGTTCAGCAGAAGGTGGTTCATTGCCTGGAAATAATATTTATGTAACGCTGACCTGTGATGCATGTGAGTTTATTGGCGGAGATGGATCTTCTCTTGGTACTTTTGTAGAGATGACCACAGACAGCTCAGGCATATACAGTATTGCAGTACTTTTACAATCACCTTTTCAATTTGGTTTAGATGAATATGATGCAACAGTAACAGCCAGTATAGGGGTAGCAAGTATTTCAACAAAGTTAACGGCAGTTGATCCCAACTAATGGTTAAAAGAATAGTATGGAAACAATTGAAAATAATGAATCTAATCATCAACAACGTTTAAGACAAACGCTCATCAATCAACCCAGTGTTGAAGCATTTTATGATTATGCAGACTCTTATAGAAGACTTGCTCAATATCAGCAAGCACTCAAAATAGTTGTAGATGGTCTTGGAGAATTTCCATTAAGTGTTCGTTTAAAACTTTTAAAAGCGCAGATCTACTTTGAGATGTCAGATCTAAATAACAGTTTAGAGACATACCATACAGTTGTTGAGTATACCCAAGACAATGCACATGCAATCAAAGCCATTGCCCAAATTTATATTGAACAGAAAAAATATGCTGAAGCTAAAGCCATGTTGCAAAAGCTAAAACAAGAAGACAAAGATGAAGATGCATGGGTAGAAAGAATGTTAAATAAAATCAATGCATCAAGTCAGGATATTGGGCGCATACACTCAAAAACACTAGCAAAATTGTATGAGCAACAAGGTTTTAGTCAAGAAGCAAAAAATGTTTATCAAGAAATAGGTGTAAATCATAATCAGGACTTAAGCAAGTTAGAAAAGCTAGAGATATGTTTAAAACGCATACAAGAAAGAAGGAAATCTTTATGAGTTTAGAAAAGGCACTGGAAGAAATATATTCAAATACTGAAGGCGTTGAACTGATTGCATTGTTGGGTTTTGACGGGGTGCCTGTTGTTTCTCGTGGTAATGAAGATAAAAAAACGATCTTGGAAGGTGAAGAGCTTAATAACGTGGTAGGGATGATTAAAAACATGTTAGAACACTCTCAAAAAGTAAATTTTGGAGTTTTTGAGCGCTGTTTGATTGAAGCAAAGAAGTATGATTTTTTTTTTCAAGTGGTGAATTATGAGTATTTTTTACTGCTTGTGTTGGAAAAAGCCCACAACATTGGAAAAGCTAGATATTTACTTAAAAAATGGACCCCACAAATTATCCAAGATTTATAAATGGATTGGACAATCTTGCTTTTTATGGTTATCAAAGCCCAATGAACTTAAAAGAACTCAAAGAAATTTTTAGGTTGATTGAGAAAACTGATTTTGCAGAAGTAGAAATTCAGAAAGATGAATTTTTTATTAAGGTTAACCGTTATAACAAAGATAACCTTGCAAAAGATGTTGTAAAAACAGCGGTCAATCCAGTTGAAGACGTTTCAAAGCTTACTCATGTTGTTGAAAACGCACCTGCAGCCACTAATAACGCTCCACATGAGAGCTCATTAGAAGCCAATGCAGGAAAATATATAACATCACCTTTTGTGGGTACGTTTTACGGCGCTCCATCACCAGATTCAGAAAATTATGTTAGCATTGGTTCAAGTGTAAAAAAAGGCCAAATTGTTTGTATTGTTGAAGCCATGAAATTAATGAATGAGCTGGAAAGCGAAGTTGAAGGAAAAATTAAAGAAATTTTGGTAGAAAATGGTCAACCGGTAGAGTTTGGTCAAAAGCTTTTTTTAGTTGATTAATTCTATGTTTAAAAAGGTACTCATAGCCAATAGAGGCGAAATTGCATTGCGCATCATCAGAGCATGTCGTGAATTAGGTATTGCCACTGTTGCTGTGCATTCAGAAATTGATGAGCAGTCACTGCACGTTAAAATGGCGGATGAGTCCGTGTGTATTGGAAAAAACTCTAGTAAAGACAGTTACTTATCAATGCATCAAGTATTAAGTGCAGCGGAAATCACCAATGCTGATGCCATTCACCCTGGTTATGGTTTTCTTGCCGAGAATGCTGAATTTGTAAAAATGTGTGAATCTTTTGGAATTAAATTCATTGGGCCAACGGCTGAACATATAGAGTTGATGGGAGATAAGATTGCTTCTCGAGAAACAATGAAAAAAGCGGGTATTCCCATGCTTCCAAGTGTTGAGCTTGAAAAAGAAGCTGATGATAAAGTTTATAAAGAAATTAAAAAAATGGGGTTCCCGGTTATCGTAAAGGCAACAGCCGGGGGCGGTGGAAAAGGAATTAAAATTGTCTACCATGAGAAAGATTTAAGAAATGCTATTAAAACAGCTCAAGCAGAAGCAAAAGCGGCGTTTAATAACCCAATTATTTTTATTGAGAAATATTTAGAAAAAGCCAAACATATTGAATTACAAATTGTTAGTGATGGCAAAAATATTATTCATTTAGGTGAGAGAGATTGTTCAATTCAAAGGCGCTATCAAAAACTGATTGAAGAAGCCCCATGTGCTATTTTACCAATTAAAAAAAGAGATGAGATTGGTAAAACGGTTGTCAAGGCCTTAAAAAAAATAGGTTATTCCAATGTTGGAACAGTAGAGTTTTTGATGGATGATGATTATAATTTTTATTTTCTTGAGATGAATACTAGAATTCAAGTGGAGCATCCAGTCACTGAGGCTATTACCGGCATAGATTTGGTGAAACTACAAATTGAATTGGCATATGGCAAGCCTTTGACTTTAAAACAAGATGATATCAAATTTAGAGGTCATGCCATAGAAATGCGCATAAACGCTGAAGATTCAGAAAAAATGCTACCTTCTGTGGGTACAATATCAGGTATACATATTCCAGGTGGCCCGGGTGTAAGAGTTGATAATGGCGTATATGATGGATTTTATGTCAGCCCGTTTTATGATTCTTTGCTGGCTAAGCTCATAGTAAGAGCAGATTCTAGAGAAGAGTGCATATCAAGAAGTAAAGCCGCATTAAAAGAGTTTTTAATTGAAGGTGTTGATACAAGCTTGAAACTACACCAAAAGATTTTATCAAGCGAAGCATTTAAAAAGTGTGAAACTTATACCAGATCTTTAGATAACCTATTGAAATAGTTTTTTATTTTTATCATTTCTTCAATCTAATGATATAGTATAGCTTGACGGTGAATCTTGTGAATTGGAGCGTTTGGGTTGTCATTTAATAGGAGTAAAAGCATAGCAAAAGCACAGAAACTTGTTCAAAAGGGCAAGTATCAAGATGCAATTGTTGAGTATGAAAAGGTTCTCGACGGTGATCCCAATGATATTCGTAGCTTGATGAAAATTGGCGATCTCTATGCCAAAATCAAAGATATCAATGGCGCCAAGAGAAAGTATATGAAAGTGGCTTCTCAGTATTCACAAGAAGGCTTTTTTTTAAAAGCTGTGGCTGTTTACAAGCAAATCCTAAGGTTAGACCCTAAAGCAATTAATCTTTATAGTGAACTGGCAGTCTTGTATGAAAAACTGGGGTTAAATGGTGAAGCAATAAAGAATTATGAATTGGCGGCTAGAGCTTATGAAGAAGCGGGTGATACCAAGAATTCTTTTGATATTTTAAGAAAAATTGCATTGATCAACCCAGATGAAGTTGCTTATCAACTTAGGCTGGTTGAAATGTATCTTCAGCATGGTTATATGAATGAAGCTAAAAACTATTCCTATGATATTATTAGGCAAATCCGTTTAAAAGGTGATGAAAAAAAACAGATGCTAATCATTCAAAAATTAGCAGATTTAAATTTAGCAGAAAAAGAAGATATTTGTTTTTTATGTGAACTGTACTTAGAAAATAGTTTTTACAGTAAAAGCTTAACGGAATTACAAAAAATATTTAGTCAATACAGTAATGATCAGGTTGTTTTAGATTTATTGGCCCTAACATTTAGTAAACTCAATCAAACAAAAAAAGCAAAGTCTATCTATAAAGAAATCATTAGAAGTTTACAAGAAAGAGACCCCAATCATCCAGATATTGAATACTATACAAGAAAACTTGATCAAATTGAAGATATTAACGTTGCGGATCATAGTAACTATATTGATATCACAGGTAATGAAAATGATATTCCGTCTAGTAATCAAGATGAACAAACATTTAGAAGATTTAAAGACGATGATAACAAGTTGGTTGAAGAGGTCAGTACTTATTTTGAATATGGTTTGTTAGAAAAAGCCATGAGCACCATAGAGAGAGTTTTAGATAGTGCAGATCATCCTGATGCAATCAAACAAAAACTATTAGAAGTAAAAGAGCGGTATTTAAGCCATCAGATAGACGAAGTTACTTCAGAAGAAAGCAAAGAAACAACTGATATTGAACGTAAAAATAGTTATCTAAGCAATAGCAGAGATGATTTTGCAGACCTGCTTGAAGAAAAAGAACCTGACACATCCGAATTTGAGTTTGACGATGATTTAAACATTTCTGTTAACTCTGATAATTCTGACAATGTAGAAGAGAAAAACAGTTTGTTGGCTTCATTTGAAAGAGATGAAACCGTTGTCATGGATGAAAATAAATTTTCTGTTGAGTATCATTCACATCAGGAGCAGAAGAATAAAGATGGTGATCTTTTGTTTGATGAAGACGAGGTAGTTGAGCGTGAGGTGACGTCTGAAATGCCTATAGAAGAGGCAGAACAAAAAGATATGTTCGATTTGCATGAAGCTTTAGAGGAAGAAATAGGGAAGCTGGATCTTGAGCTTGAAAATTTTGCAAGAACCAGCCATGCAAAACTATACTTAGAGTATGATGAGGTTCTAGCAGAGTTTAAAAAGGGTGTTCAAAAAACTATAGGTCAAGATGATTATGAAACTTACTATTATTTGGGTGTGGCCTATAAAGAAATGAATATGCTAGATGATGCCCTTGAGTGCTTTAATATTGCCGCTAAAGGCGATAAATATTTTTATAGAAGCCAAAATCTTATTGCCAGCTGTTATGTGCAAAGCAATGCATTGGATAAGGCTGTAAGCATTTATCAACGGTGCTTAAAAAATGTAGATTCTAGCTCATCAGACTTTTTGGGTTTAAATTATGAATTGGGTAAAATATACTTTCAAATGCAGCAAAAGGTAGAAGCCAAGGCTTGTTTTGAGAAAGTGTATGAAAAAAATAACCAATACAGGAGTATTGATTATTATATTAAGGCTTTAAGCTCAAATGACAATTCTATTGATAATGATCTCGATCAATTTTCATCAGTATGATATTAAGCTTGTATGATTCCATTTTTTACAATTCCGCCGCTTAAAATATTAGGTTTAGAGTTCCATGCATTTGGACTTTTGGTTGCAATAGGTTTTTTTGCAGCCACCCAATTGGCCATGCTAAGAGCAAAAAATTTAAAATTAAGTCAGGAAATTGTTTCAGATGCGTCCTTGATTGCTATTATTTTTGGTATTTTTGGAGCGCATCTTTTTCATGTGTTTTTTTATGAACCAGAATTATTAAAAAATCCTATCAATTTACTAAAGTTTTGGTCTGGTTTATCTTCATATGGTGGGATTATTACAGTAACCATTGCATTGGTTGTATTCTTAAAGCGTAAAAATAAACCCGTTTTACCTTATGTGGACATGTTATTTTTTGGCGGCTGTTTAGGCTTCTTTTTTGGCCGTATGGGTTGTTTTATTGCACATGATCATCCAGGAAATTTATCTGATTTTTTTCTTGCAGTTCAATTTCCAGGGGGTGCAAGACATGATTTAGGCTTTTATGAAATGTTGCTCTGGTTGTTTATATTTATTGTCATGTTAATCAAAACCAACAAAACCAAAAAAAAACCAGCATTTTGGGGGCAAGATTCTTTGATTGTTTTAAGTCTTTATGCGCCAGGCAGGTTTTTTTTAGAGTTTCTTAGAGCGCAAGATACAGGCCTTAGTTTTATGCCGGATGCGCGCTATTTTGGTTTAACCCCGGCACATTATGTATCGTTGACAGCCTGTGTTTTTTGTTTGTTGGCTTGGGGCTATGTTTTTTTTAAAAAACCATATAGTCATCAACTTAAGTCATAAAGGAGAAAGGGTTTAAACTGTGAAGCAAAATAAATATGCAGTCTGGGGGTTTATTGTTGCCTGTGGTATAGGCTTTCTAGATTCTTTGTGGCTGGTGGGAATGCACCTGAATAAAAGCTTGCAATCCGGCTGTTCGGTTAATTCTTTAATCAATTGCTCAGCCATCAATCATCCTACCTATTCACAATGGTTTTCTATTCCGGTTTCATATTTTGCAGTTTTGGTATTTAGCATCATTGCTGTTATGTTTTATCTGTGGCAAAAATCTTTAGAGAGTAACCGTAAAGAAGTCATAGAGAGTTTTATAAGCATCATGATTTGGCTATCTGTGGGTGCCATGCTGTATTTTGCGGCAATCACTGTGTTTATTATCAAATCTTTTTGTTTGTATTGTACAATTTTTTATATCTCTAGCATTGCTATGTTTGTTTTTTGGAAAAAACTATCTTCCAATACTAAAAGTCTATCAGAAAAAATACAGCTAACCCTTGCTTCAAAATATTTTTTTTACAGTGTGCTAGGCGCAATTTTTATGTTGCTGTTTGCAAAACTGTTTTTATTTAAAGAGCAACATGGGATTACTGAGAAAGTAAATCAAATAGAACTCAGCGGAGTATTAAGTCAAAGAACATTGGGTCAAATAAATGCCCCCATAACAATCGTAAAATATAGTGATTTTCAGTGCCCTGGATGCAAGCAAGCGGGAACATTACTTAAGAGCATAGCAAGGGAATCTAAAGGTAAAATAAAATTGGTATACAAATTCTATCCATTGGATTCAAAGTGTAATGCAAAAGTTCCGGCAGGAAGAGGCCATTTACAAGCTTGTCAAGCTGCGGTTTCTTCATTATGTGCGGCTGAACAAGACCAATTTTGGGCCTACCATGACCTTGTTTTTGCCAATCAACATAATTTAGACAGTAAGGTTTTTGAAGATTATGCAAAAAAACTTGGTTTGAATATGGATAGCTTTAAACAATGTGTTCAATCCTCAGCAGCCTATGATGTGGTTAAAAACGATGTGGCAGAGGGAGAAAGAATGAATATTAGCCACACCCCAACTATTTTTATCAATGGTAGAGAATATCAAGGTAGAATTACTCGTTCAGGGATACAAGAGGTTGTGGATTCTTTATTGCAATAAATATTATACGAATTATTTATTCTGCTTCTGAAAATAAAAATTCTTCTGCTTTTGTTAGTAGAAGTTCACGTGCTTCTTTTTTGAATAGCTGCAACTTATTCTCATTGATCAGCTTGGTTTGTTCTTCTATCCACATATCCCACGCTTGCGCAGAAATATGGTTTAAAACTTTTTGGCCAAAATCACCCGGTAGAGGTGCTTCTGGTAGAGCAGGTAAATTTTTTTTAAGTTTTTGACAGTGGATGATTTTTTCCATGTAGCTGTGATATCATAGTCTCATGGGTATATTCAAAAAAATAATCATTTATGGACTTATCATGTTGTGTGTAGCTGGAAGTTCAGTATTTCTAAGTTATAAGCTGTTTTCTAAGCATGATAAAATTGAACACAAACCGTTTGATATGAAAGTTTGGGTAAAAGATGTATTGAAGTTGAGTGTTGTGGAAATTCAAATTTCTCAAATTCACCGTTTTGAATCGCAAGGTATAAAGCTGTATGATTTTTCTTTACCATTTACCCAACAACAAAGCCTTATTGTAACAGAAGGAAAAGTATCTCTTGGCTATGATTTACAACGGGTTCAAATTAATGAAAATACAAGAAGCATTGAGGTTGTGTTACCGGAAATGACGGTGCAAAGTATTGATCTAGATTTTAACTTTATTTCAGAAACAGACCCCCTATTGAACAGAATAACACCAAGTATGCGTAACAAAATGCTGGCTGATATTAAGCAGCAAGTTAGCCAATCTGTGCGTGAAAATTATAAAGAAAAAATACAAAGTAAAGATGAAATGATTTTAAAGTTATTGCAGAAAGTAAGTTCTAAGGAAGTTTCCATAAAAAAAGGCGATCTTGATTGAAGATCGCCTTTTAAAACTCAAGTTGTAGCGATTAAAATTTGTAATCAATACCAACTTTAAAGAACTCAACGCTTAATACGTCTAAAGCATCGTTGATACCAAAGTTGTATTGTACGTTAAAGTCATAACGAAGAAGCATGTTTTGGATGCCCAAAGACTCACCTAGGTTCCAAGCTATACCTAAACCGCCTGCAACACCAACATCAAATTGGTCTTCTTTACCAGCAATGCTTGTGGCTGCACCACGAAAAGTTACAGGAACATCAGCTCTTACATAAGGGTTAAAAGCTTCATTTGTGTACCATCTGTATTGTACACCTGGTGCAAATGCATATTGGCGTGTTGTGCCATTTTGCTCTTCAACATCAAAGCTAAAACGGCCACCGATGTTAAAGTTGTCAGTGATGTAGTAACGACCATCAACACCCAAAGTATAATTTGATCTTTGGTTAGCGTCATTGCCGTCAACTTGCAAAGCATAAGGCATAGCAAAGTCAATACCAAACTGAGTATCACCTGATACTGTTGCATTGGTGTTGCTGGTTAGTGGATTGGTGTTTGTTTCATTTGCATAACTTGCTGTAGCTAAAACCAAAGCAAGTGCTAATAATGTTTTTTTCATGTGTTTCCTCCGAAGTGAAAAAATAAATTTAAACTTGCTGAACGATACCATTTTTCAATAATATGGCAAGGCAATTACAGTATTTTTAAGATTAAAAACCTTAATATTTCAAATAGTTATTATAATTTATTATTATTAGAAAAGTTTTAGTCCGCAATAAAACATTGCGGACTTGGGGAATTTAAAAAAGCTAACTTTTTGCCAACTTTCTTAGAACATATTGTAAGATGCCACCATTTTCAAAATAGTGCGCTTCATTGGGGGTATCAATTCTTACACTGACTTCAAAGCTAATGCTTTCTCCATTACTCTTTTTGGCGGTCACTGTGAGTTGCTTTTTGTTTTTAAACTCATCAGCAACTCCTTCTGCGATACCTTGAATGTTAAAAAATTCAGAACCATCTAAGCCTAAACTTTCAGCGTTTTCACCTGCTTTAAACTGCAAAGGTAAAATACCCATGCCAACTAAATTAGAGCGGTGAATACGTTCATAACTTTGGGCAATGACGGCATTGATGCCTAAAAGTTTTGGACCTTTTGCTGCCCAATCTCTGGATGAGCCAGTCCCATACTCCTTACCAGCAATGATGATTAGAGGGGTGTTGTTGGACTGGTACTTCATGGATGCATCAAAAATGCTCATTTGTTGGTTATCTGGTAAATAGTTGGTGTAAGCTCCTTCTACATTATGCAACAATTTGTTTTTAAGCCTAATATTGGCAAATGTTCCACGCATCATGACTTCATGATTACCCCTTCTTGAACCATAAGAATTAAACTGCTTAGGTTCAATGCCATGTTTACGTAAGTAATCAGCGGCAGGGCTTTCAAGAGCAATGGAGCCAGCGGGTGAAATATGATCTGTGGTTACACTATCTCCCAAATAAGCCAGAACTCTAGCATTTTCTATATCTTTTATACCCTGTATTTCTTGAGACATATTTTCAAAAAATGGGGGGTTTTGGATATAAGTTGAGTCAGCTTTCCAATCATAGGTTTTACCTGTACTTGATTCAATGGCTTGCCAAGCTTTGTCACCATCAAGGACAGTTTCATAACGGGTTTTAAACATTTCTGAATTAACAGATTCATGCACAAGGCGTTCAATTTCTTCCCGTTCAGGCCAAAGCTCTTTAAAGTAAACTGCATTTCCCTCTTGATCATGGCCTAGAGGTTCATTTTCTAAATCAATATCGACTCTTCCAGCTAGAGCATAAGCAACGACCAATGGTGGTGATGCCAAATAATTAACTTTGGTTTTTGGGCTCACTCTACCTTCAAAGTTTCTATTACCACTCAGAACAGAGGCAGCAACTATGTCACCGTTATCAATGGCATCGGCAACTTCTTTAGGCAATGGACCGCTGTTACCAATACAGGTTGTGCAGCCAAAGCCAACCACATGAAATTTTAATTCTTCCAAGGGTCTTAATAAATCTGCTTTTTCTAAATAATCAACAACCACTTTTGATCCGGGTGCCAAACTGGTTTTAACCCAAGGTTTGGTCTTTAACCCAAGTTTTCTGGCTTTTTGGGCAACTAAGCCAGCTGCTAACATGACTGAAGGGTTTGAAGTGTTGGTACAACTGGTAATTGCCGCAATCACAACAGAGCCATCTTTAAGTTTTTCGGTTGAATTTTCTATACTTTGTTCTTTGATAGGGCGACCAAGCGTTTCTTTAAAGTTGGCCGCCAATTGAGATAAAGCAACTCTGTCTTGTGGTCTTTTAGGGCCTGCTAAGCTGGGCTCAACATCATTTAGGTTTAACTCTAAAGTATCGGTATAAATTGCTTCAGAACTGGTATCGGTAAAAAACATCTCTTGCTGTTGCATATAGGTTTTAGCCAATTCAATCTGATCAGCAGAACGTCCAGTGAGCTGTAAATAATCCAAGGTTTTTTGGTCTACAGGGAAAATACCGCAAGTTGCACCATATTCTGGCGCCATGTTGGCTACCGTAGCTCTGTCAGCTAAAGTCAGTGATTTTAAACCGGGACCATAAAACTCAACAAACTTACCCACCACACCTTTTTCTCTGAGCTTTTGGGTAATGGTTAAAACAAGGTCAGTGGCGTTGACGTGATTTTTTAGAGAACCACTGAGTTTAAAACCAACAACATCAGGTATGAGCATGGTTGTTGCTTGGCCAAGCATAGCAGCTTCAGCTTCAATACCACCAACTCCCCAGCCCAAGATACCCAAGCCGTTAATCATGGTTGTGTGTGAGTCTGTTCCAACCAGGGTGTCTGGAAAAGCGTAAGTCTTACCATCTATTTTACGGGTCATCACCACGCGTGCCAAGTATTCCAAATTGACTTGGTGCACAATCCCTGTGCTGGGTGGAACCACTTTAAAGTTTTCAAAGGCATTTTGGCCCCATTTTAAAAATTCGTAACGTTCATTGTTGCGGGCGTATTCAATTTTGGTGTTTAAATCTAAAGCGTCTGAGCTTCCAAAGTGATCCACTTGCACAGAGTGGTCAATCACCAATTCAGCTGGTTGCAAAGGGTTAATTTTATTGGCGTCACCACCCATTTTTACAATGGCATCCCGCATGGCAGCCAAGTCAACCACTGCAGGCACACCTGTAAAGTCTTGTAAAAGAACTCGCGCCGGCATGAAGGCAATTTCTTTGTCAGGGTTATTTTTAGCATCCCATTGGGCAACATGTTCTATATCTGATTTTTTAACGCCAATGCCGTCTTCGTAGCGCAGTAAGTTTTCAAGAACAATTTTCATGGCAAACGGCAGTTTATCAATGTTAAAGCCATGCTCTTTAAGTTTTGTTAAATCATGATAAAAGTATTCTTTGTCGTTGTGTTTAAAGCTGGATAAGGTGTTAAATGAATTCATGGCTAAAGTCCTTTCAAATCAAATGTTCTTTTCTGATATTATGTTTATACCAGCGAAGACAAGTCACCCATAGCAAAAATCAGGCATCAAATAAAGTTATGATGTGAATAGATGATAGAAAAGCAGTTTTAAGCTTGTGGAACTGTGCTTTAAATTTTATGCAGTAACAAGAGAAAAAACAATTTCTACCAGCTCAGACAGTTGGCAGGCAAAGCCTGCCAAAACTCGCTGTACGAAACTTGTTATTTTCTCTTGAATCATTTCTAGGCGAACATTAAATTAATTTTCTTTACTGTATATAGGGCTTTCTTATTTGGCTAGGTTGATCATTTAAGAGGTGATTTGCTATAATTGTAGCTAGCGGTAGCTTTACTTTTATTATTGCTCTGGTTGACATGCGTTAACGCCGAGGAACGCAATGTGCTTCCAAAGGGCTGGCTTAACCAGCAAACAATAATAAAGGAGGATAATTATGAAAAAAAACTATCGTTCCGCAATCACAAGACAATTCGTCACTAAGGATTATGCAAATAATAATCCTGAGACGACTGTTAGTGAACGGAAAAAAATAAAAAACCTAAAAAGAAAAATAGGTTTTAAATAATAAGCAACCGCTCATTATCAAAGTTGCTCTAACTTTTTCTGATCAAACAAACCTTTGCTGCTTAAGCTTGAAAGACTGGCGTATACAATAGACTGGGCATCCACTTTAAAATGCTTTCTTAAGTATTCTCGGTTTTCGCTCAAGCCAAAACCATCGGTTCCCAAAGCCGTTAAGGGTAAAGGCAACCAATTGGAAATGCTGTGTGGGAGAGCTTTGACATAATCAGACGCAGCCACACAGATGCCTTGTTGGTCTTTAAATTGTGCGGTGACAAAGGCCTGTTTTTTGGGTTTGTTAGGGTTAAAAGTATTCCACTCTTCACAAGCAACGGCATCGGTGTACAGTTCTTTGTAACTGGTCACACTCCAAACTTCAGTAGCAACTTTGTACTTTTCTTCAAGAATGTTTTGGGCTTTAAGGGTTTCGTTTAAAATTGAGCCACTGCCCATCAGATGCACAATAGGTTTTTGAGCATCAATTTTTGAAGGACTGTATCTATACATGCCCTTTAAGATGCCTTCTTTAACTCCTTTTGGCATGGGGGGCATGGCATAATTTTCATTTTCTAAAGTGATGTAGTAAAAAATATCTTCATTATTTTCGTACATGCGTTGTAAGCCGTCTTCAACGATGATGGCTGTTTCGTAAGCAAAGGCTGGGTCATAGACTTTTAGGTTAGGTACAGGATAAGCCAAAAGGATACTATGCCCATCTTGGTGCTGTAAACCTTCTCCAGCCAAAGTTGTACGACCGGCGGTTCCACCCATCATAAAACCTTTTGTATTTTGATCAGCAGCAGCCCAGACCAAGTCACCAATGCGTTGCATACCAAACATTGAATAGTAAATAAAAAATGGAATACAAGCTACACCATGATTTTGGGCGGCGTTACCAGCAGCTATGAAGGAAGCCATAGAGCCAGCTTCTGTAATGCCTTCTTCAAGCAGTTGGCCAGTTTTAGATTCTTTGTAGTACAATAAACTTTTTTTATCGACGGGCTCGTAGTTTTGTCCATGCGGTGAGTAAATACCAATTTGGCTAAACATGGATTCCATTCCAAAGGTTCTGGCTTCATCAGGGACAATAGGGATCACTTGTTTACCAATGGTTTTATCTTTAATCAGATTGGTTAGTAGTTTAACAAAAGCCATGGTGGTCGATACTTCACGATCCTTAGTACCATCATAAAACTCTTGATAGACTTTTTTATCTGGTAAGGAACCAGACTTTGACACAGCAACTTTGGCGGTATTGCGGCTAGGTAAAAAGCCCCCTAAATTCTTGCGTTTTTCAAGCAAGTATTGCATCTCTGGACTTTTTTCATCAGGGCGATAAAAGTTTAAGTCTTTGGCATCTTGATCCGACACTGGAATTTCAAAACGATCTCTAAACTCTAAAACTTCTGCGTCACTTAATTTTTTCTTTTGGTGGGTGGCATTGGCGGCATGCCCAGAGGGACCAAGGCCATAACCTTTAATGGTTTGTGCAAGAATAACGGTAGGTGCATTGGTGGCTGCTTGCGCTTGGGCATAGGCATTGTAAACCTTAATAGGGTCATGACCACCACGTTTAAGAGCATACATTTGGTCATCGCTTAAATGAGCAAAGAGTTTAAGCAGATCTGGATTGTCTTGACATAAATATTGGCGTTTTTGGGCACCGTCTAAAGTGGCAAGTTTTTGCATGTTACCATCGAGCAAGCCAGTAAGTTTTTGTTCTAACAAGCCTTGAGTGTCTTGAGCAAAAATACTATCCCAATCTGAAGACCATAAAACCTTAATGACATTCCAGCCAGCACCTCTAAATTGGCCTTCAAGGTCTTGGATGACTTTACCATTGCCTCTTACCGGCCCATCTAAACGTTGTAAATTACAGTTGATGACAAAGTTAAGGTTATGCAGTTTCTCTTTTTGGGCAATATGAATAGCGCCTAAGCTTTCTGGCTCATCCATTTCGCCATCTCCCAAAAAGGCCCAGACTTGACTGGTGTTTTCAGGTTTTAAACCGCGGTGGGTCAGGTATTGGGCCATCCTGGCTTGATATATCGCAGTAATAGGTCCTAAACCCATAGATACCGTGGGAAATTCCCAATAATCAGGCATAGATCTTGGATGAGGATAGGAAGACAAACCTCCACCTGTTTGCAGTTCACGTCTAAAGTTAATGAGCTGTTGTTCATTGAAACGACCTTCAAGGTAGCTGCGGGCATATATACCTGGAGAAGCATGCCCTTGAATGTAGATTTGATCACTGTTTTCATTTGCACTTTTACCTCTAAAAAAGTGGTGAAAACCTGTTTCATATAAATGTGCAGATGAAGCGTAGGTTGCAATATGGCCACCTATGCTTGAGTCTAAGCGGTTGGCTCTAACCACCATCACCATGGCATTCCAACGAATCAGTTTTAAAATTTTTTCTTCTAGCGCTAAGTCACCAGGGTAGGACTTCTCATTTGTGGCATGAATTGTATTGATATACGGTGTTTGTGCTATGTTATCTGGAGAAACCTTGATTTTTGCGGCATGATCCAAAAGATCCTTAACCACTTCTTTGGCTTTTTCAGGTCCTAAGATTTTAGAAATAGCATCCAAAGACTGACGCCATTCTTGTTTATCCAAAGCCAAGTCATCTGAATCATTGTTTAAATATGGATTTTTCATTTCCTGAGCCATTAATTGTATCTCCAATAAAATATTTTATGGCCTATCTTTAAACGTATTTTGTAAGAATCGCAACTGTTTAAGCCTTTGTTTTAATGATTTGAGTATCTTGTAGTTGTAATAGTATATGATCAGCATGGACCAAAAGCCCTCCAACAATGAAAGAAGGGTACAAAAAATAGACAACTGGGAAAATTAAACCGTAAATACCGGCACCCAGTAAAAACGGAATATTTTGTTTGGCCCAAGCAAATCTATCTTTAATAGGAAGTCCTAAAACTGAAAAAGCATAGTCAATGTTGGCGTAACCAAGAATGACACTGCTTAAAAGGGGGAGTAAAACAATAAAAACACTTTGTCCTAAAATAGGCAAAAAGGTCATCAGCCAAGTAATGGCAACAATGGTGAGTAATAACAGCTCTTTAAATAGTTCTCTTAACATAGAGGTGACAACGTTTTTTACAGTAACTTTAAGAGGCATGCTTACGTTAAAGTGTTGAGATTGAGACAGCATTTTTTCTGCTAAGATCTCCCAGAAAAACGAACAAAGAATATTGCCAATTAACCAGGCAAATACCAGGTTGAGTGAAAATAAAACCAAATAAAGGATAAACTTAAGGCTAGCCAATAAAAAACCGCCGATATAACTAAAAAACTTAAAACTTAAAGCCGCTGGCCAATTGTTAATGAACCAATTTTCAATTGGAAGTAGACTCTCAGCAATAACTGGTGGTAAGTAGCTGTAGGACAAATAGAGGCATATAAAAAATAGAGATACAATAATAACAAATGGGATGGCAATGATCTTTTTTGTAGGTGGGGATTTTAAAATAAAGTTAGCGCCATTCCATGGAGATCTTATTCCAGCAACAAATTGGCTTATGATGGCTTGAATGCGTGTCATGCTTCGTTGTGTATGATATTTTAGGGCAAAATGGCAAACAATAGACAAAAAAAAGTATTTAATCTGTTTATTGCATTTTCAATCATTGTGATTTGTAGTGTTATTTTTGCTGCACCCATATTAAGTCAATTAATACAAAGACAGTTAGAGTTTTATCTGAAACAAGTAGATAGTGTTGATGTTCGTTTTGATGACATTCGTGTGAAGATACTACCGCCTAAAGTTTCAATCAGCAATGTTGTTATTGTGGGTAAAAAGGATACGGCATTAAGTTCTTTTAAAACAGATAAAATTGAGATTATGCCCAGAATCAGCCCAGGATTCTTGGGTCATGTCAACATAAAGCAAGTCAAAATAATTGAGCCCTACATTGAGCTTCGTCAGATAGAGTCTAAACAAAAAAAAGAAGATAAAAAACTAAGCTTTCAATTGCCCCAGTTGCAAGACTTGGTGAGTGTTATGATAGAAGATATTGATTGGGGCAAAGCAATCATCAGTATGCAGGTAAAGAATAAAAAAATTTCATGCATATTATTTGATAGTGATAGTTCGTTTTTATTAAGTCGCAAAGAAGATGTTTTAAAGCTGAAGAGCAAAGCTCAGTTTAATATTGATGGGCAAGCCATGGATATTGACTTCATTAACTTCAGTTTAAATAGAAGTGGACAAAAGGTTAGGCTAGCATCTTTAAATATTTTAAGTGATATTATAAGTATTCAAGCCGATGGAGCTTTGATGCCTGCACCAAAAATAAATTTTATGGGGACATTAGACTTACATCAATTTTTAGAAGCGTTTAATAATTTTAATGAGCAAGAGAATCAAAATGATCTTTTTGGAAAGTTAAATTACAAAGGGAGTCTTGAAAACACTTGGCAACAGCCGTTGGTAAAAGCAGAGTTGAATAGTAGTTCTGTTGATATTTGGCAAAGAAATATTACATCTTTTTATGCTTCTATTGAAGCAACAAACAGTAAAATTAGTAGTATAGATACACAGTTTTCTTTGGGGAAGGGTTCGGTAAAACTACAAGCAAAAAATGTAAGTCAGTCAGACCAGGGTACAGCTACTTTAAAAGTCAATCATCTGCCCATTGAAACATTTATTAAAAGTATTGACCCTGAAACATCTTCTCCATTGGAAGGTACCCTTGATATAGAAAGTAAAGGCTTTATCAGCCTAGATCCTAGTAAGATGAAAATGGATACAAGGATTGTATCTAAACAATTAAAAATCACTTTGGAGCCTGAAGTTGAGCGATTTGCCCCGCTTACGTTTAAAAATATTGAGTTACTTTCTGTTTTAAAGTCAAGACAAGACAGTATTTTAAACATTGAAGAAGGTGATTTAAACGTTGATGGTCTGAAAGGAAAATTTTCTTTAGATATACATCAAGGCGGTGGAGTTACAGGTAAGTGGTTGGGTGAGGTTCAAGATTTTTCAAAAGTTTTTGTCAGCCCCTATCCTGTGAAAGGCAGTGGGCAATTTTTGGGAGGGGTGAAAGCTTCAAATGCTAATTTTGTTGCGAATGTTGGTGTGGATATTGACGCATTTTCATATAAGGGGTCTGAACAGGCAAAGTTAAGTGGCAATATTATTTTTAAGAATCAAGAAGTTTCGTTTCAAGATATAACCATAAAAAACCCTCAATCAGTTTTAACGGCCCAGATTGAAACTTCATCCATAGATCAAAAGAATAATTTTGTTAAAGCGTCTTTTGAAAATTTTGATTTGTCATCAATAACAAAAGTTGCAGGTAGAGCTTATCCTTTTGTTGAAGCTGTTAATGGCAGAGGAGATGGACAGATTTATGTCAAGATAGAAGATAAAGTGAATGGTAGATTAAAACTGAATGCCAGTCAGTTAAGTTATAAAGGCCTAAATTTTAAGAATGCAGTAATGGATGTTTTAATTAAGGATAATAAATATATTTTTAATGAATCAGAGTTTGATGGAGGTGAGTCTAAGCTTTTGGTTTCTGGTGAGGTGACAGAAGAAAAATTTAATAATTTAGATATTAAAGCAAGTAATTTAGATGTTGGATCACTTAACTTACCTGAGTGGGCAGATATATATTTTAACACCTTATCTGGATATGTTAGATTCAATGGAGACATTAAGAATCCAAAAATTGAAAGTGAACTAGAGTGTACTGCTGAAAAAGATCAGCTTGATGGCTTGTCTGGTTATACTTGTAAAGCTATGTTTAATGGTCCATTGAATGATTTAAATTGGCAAATGGTTGTTGGGGAAAATAAATTGGTATCACAGGGAAAGTTTTACCTTAACACTAAAAAAGTTGAAGTTTCAGCAGAACTTAATGATTTTGTAGTGTTGCCATTTTATAAAACTTTACCCACGGTTATTAGTGCGAACATTAATCTTTCCGGAAAGGTTGATGATTTATCAAGTATGTACGGCAATCTGCAAGTGAATCAAATTATAATGCAGAGACAGACAGAGAAAATATATAATCAAAAGCCATTTTCCATAGATATTAAACAAGGTATTGTAAATATTCCGTTGACACATTTTGTAGACAATAAAAAAACAGATTTAGAGTTTTATGGTCAAATGTCTCCATCATTGGTTAATATTAATCTTGCTGGAAACGTAGATCTACAAAATCTGTTGATTTTAGATATAGGTTTAGAGCGTTCTGAAGGTATAGGTAAAGTTAATTTAGCAATGACAGGTAAGCCAGATGCAATTAACTATCAAGGCAGTGTTACAGCCGAACAGGCGTTTATTAAGCTTGAAGCTTTTCCACATCCTTTTGAACGGCTGAATTTAAATGGTGAGTTGCAGCAGAATGTTCTTTTTGTCAATGAGCTTAACTGCAAACTTGGCGGTGGAGACTTGGGTCTTTTTGGGGAAGTGAATATTCAACCCAAGGTTTTAAACTCAATAGTTAATTTACAAGGAAGAGGAGAGAGAATAAATCTTAGGTTTCCAACATGGTTGCCTGTTGAACTTTCGGGATCAGTCTTTTTAAAAGGTCCTATGTCTGCCCCTACACTAGGTGGTGATTTTACAGTTTTAAATGGTCAATATGAAGATAAATGGGATTGGCAAAGTAGAGTTTTAACATTTGGAGCTCAAAAATACATTGATAGAGTTTATTACGATGAAGATATTTCAATGTATTTTGATATGAACTTTAAAACCACTGCAAATACTTTTCGTTTAAAGAATAATATTGCGCAAGGTTTGCTAACAGGCGAAGTAAGGTTGATTGGTAATAATCAGAAATTAGGTTTATTAGGAAGCATAGAGATTACTAATGGTGAGGTTGAGTTTTTGGATAATATTTTTGAACTAGAAAATGGAGCAATTACTTTTACAAACCAAAATGATATTAATCCAAAATTTGATTTGCGAGCTACAACGTCTGTCTCACAGAAAAAAATTATTTTAGACATAACCAGTGAAGGGGATGAAATTGTTGCTTTACTGTCAAGTGATCCTTATTTAGATGAAACTAGTATTGTGACGCTTTTAACAGTTGGTGTTGAAGCGGATGAATTTCTTAACTCTGAAAGTCAAGCTAACAGACTATCAAGCTCTTTTTTGCCCAGTGTTCTTTCTAGTCCAATTCAGTCTAAACTAGAGAAGGGGTTAAGAGATGTGAATGTGGTAGATACATTGCAGTTTATTCCATATTTTTCTGAAGAACAACAAAGCACAGGTTTAAGAGTGTTAATTGGTAAAAAAATATTTCCGAGGTTTAGAATTTTGTATTCTACAGATTTGTTGCAAACCAATGCTGAAAGAAATTTACGTTTACAACAAAACTTTAGTAGAAACTTATCTATTCAAGGTAACATTAGAGATAATAATAATACTATTTCCAATGATGAGCAGATGGACTTTGGTTTAGATTTTGAGTTTAGGTTTGATTTTTAATGAAAAGCTTTTTGATTAAATATATTTTCTGGATAATCACATTTAGTAGTGTCCCAATTAATGTTTTTGCCAAAGTTACAGTTAAATGGCTTAATGTAAGTAATAATGAAGATAAAATTGAGTATCAAAATTTTGTTAAAAATAATTTTAATGAAAAATATTCACCGCAAGATATTTCTGAATTTATAAAGCTTTCGCACCAAAGATATCCTGTTGAAAAAATTATAGTTGAAAAAACTACTAATGGTTTTACCTTAAAAGTGAAGCAGAAAGTTTTTTTAAATCAAGTTAATTTCAAAGGTTATAAAAATATTTCAAAAAAGAGATTGTTTGAAGCATCGCAATTTGTTGGCGGTAAGTATTATTCAGAATATGAAATTGATAATATGGTAAAAAATATTAAGAACTATTACCGTGAGCGATCATTTTGGAATGTTGCAGTTGATTATGAGCTTTTAACAAATCAACAAAAAAAAAATAATGCTATAGATTTTGTTCTTTTAGAAGGAGTTTCTTGTCGTGTTCGATCTATTCAGTTCAATTATTTAAGTGAGCAGAGATTACCAAAAAATCTTCTAAAAAAAATTCCTGTAAATAAAGGAGTTTTGTGTGACGAACTGAAAATCAAAGATAAATTGAGAAGATATGATCAAAAAATTAGGTCCTATGGATATAGGCAGTTTGACTTTCAAAATATACGTTTGGACTTTGATGCGGAAAAGAAAAATGCTGACTTGGTTTTAGATGTAGATGTGGGGAAACTAGTAGAAATAAAATTTAAAGGAAATACATTTGTGTTTGAAAGAGGTTCAGTTTTATTAGAACAACTGTCAATGCAATCTGAAAAAGTTTTTGGTGAAACATGGTCAAAGTTTACAGCCGTTCCTGCAATTAAAGATTTTTATACTGCGTTAGGTTATCCATTTACAAAAGTCATTGTTTATAGAAATGAAACAGAAAAAAAGCTTGAAATTTTATTTGATATCACACGTGGAGATCGGTTTTTTATTGATGATATAAGTTTTAAAGAACTTAATCATAAAAGCTTTATTAATTTGGAAAAAGTGTTCAAAGCATATTCATTAACACAGTCAAGAAGAAATATTTTTGTTAAAGATGAGTTTGAGCAAAGTGTAGATTCAATGATTTCATTTTATCAAAATAAAGGTTTCATAAGAACTCTTGTTGATGACATTGATTACAATTATAACTTATCCAGTAGATCAGTGAATATAATAACCAAGTTTAATGTCAGTGAAAGGTCATTTTTTAAAAAATTTACTTATATTGGTAATACAGTGTTTACCAACAATCAATTAGATAAAAAAATGAATTTTAAAATTGATGAAGCAATCAGCCCATTAAAGCTGTCAGAGCAAGTTGAACTACTTATTAATGAATATCGTGTGCTTGGCTACAAAAACGTTAGTATTGACTATCCAAAAATAAATGACATTTCTGAAGGTTATAATCAGATTGCATTGAATATTAAAGAAGGAAATAAGATTTTTATAGGAAAAGTAAAAATAGAAGGTAATCAAACTACTAAAGAAAGAATCATCAATAAAAACTTAGATTTTAAAGAAGGTGATGTTTTAAATCCTGATAAAATTCGCTCAAGTCGAAGAAATCTGCTTCAATCAGGATTTTTTGAGTCAGTTTTTATTGATACACAAAGCAAACCTATTAATCAATTGCAAGACGTTGTTGTACGCTTAAAGGAAAGAAAAAAAAGATCTGTTATTCTTAGTCCAGGTTTTTCAACGGATGATGGGGTGAGAGCAAGGGTAGAATATAGACATGTGAATATTGGTGGTACAGGTAGGCAATTAAACCTCTTAACTCGATTTAATAGGAAATTCAATGACAGAACAACAACAGAAAGACGTTTAGGGATAACATATATTGAACCTTTTATTTATGGTCGAACCAATGCTTCTTTAAGCTTTTTAAATGAAAGAGTAGATGATCAACAGTTTGATTTGGAACGTAATCTTTTTAGAGTAGGTATAGAGAATGCTTTTCTTCAACGGTTACGGCCACGATTTAACTGGATTTTGGAGTTTAGAGAGCCTTTTAATGTGGAAGAAGGTGCAAGCTTAAACCCAATAGATGAACAAGCAGCACGCTTTGGATCACTGGTTTTAGAAACAGATTTAGATCTAAGAGATGACTTTTTAAACCCAATAAAAGGAACCTATCACCAGTTTAAGTTTGAATTGTATGATAAAGCATTTTTATCGGAGCAAGAATTTTGGAAACTTTATATAAAAAATAATTTTTATTGGCCAATATACAAACGAGTTCGTACGGTTTTATCGGTTAGGTTAGGGTTTTCAGAGACATATGGAGATACTGTAGAAGAGAATATACCCATTGAAAAACGCTTTAGAATAGGTGGGAGTTCAAGTTTTAGAGGAGCAAGATTCAATTGTATAGGTGGAGTAACCAATGGTGATCCAGAAAACTGTTCTGATAACTTAACCAATCAAGCACCTGGTGGAAATAGTATGTTTAATTATTTGTTTGAAGTCTTGGTTCCAATAACAGAATCAATTGATATAGCTCTGTTCACTGATGGAGGTAATGCATATTTAACAAATAATGAGTTTGATGTGTTTAATATACGTACGGCAGCAGGGGCTGGAATAAGGCTTAATACATTTTTTGGTCCTATGCGTTTTGATTATGGTGTTCTTTTAGATAGACGAGCTGGAGAAAACCTTGGGACCTTTCACTTTTCTGTGGGACAGTTTTAAAATGGCAAATAAGACCATAGTAATATCAGGAGGAGCTTCAGGAATAGGGTTTGCAACGGCCTTGCTTTTTGCAAAAAATGATTACACTGTTTATATTTTAGATAAAAATAAGCCTAATCAAAAAATAAACAACATTGAATTTTTAAGTTGCGATGTTGCAGATTACGATCAGGTTAATTCATTGATTTCTAGAATTATACAAAAAACAAAAACAATTGATGCGCTGTTTGCCAATGCTGGAATGCATTTTTATGCCACAGTAGAAGAGACCAAGCAAAGTGATTTAGAGCTGCTGATTGATGTTAATATTAAAGGAATTTTTAATTTACTTAAAGCGGTTATGCCCATCATGAAAAAACAAAATCAAGGAGCAATCGTAATTACTGGATCTGATCAATCATTGGTGGGTAAAAAAAATAGTGCTGCATATGGTTTAAGTAAAGCAGCCATTGCTCAATTGGCAAAAAGTTCAGCATTGGATTATGCCAAGTGGAATGTAAGAGTTAACTGTGTATGTCCGGGAGCTATTAAAACGGCATTGTATGATGAAGCAATAAAGGCATATGCAGAAAAAAATTTACTTGAAATAGAAGCTACAGAGAATAAAGTAAGATCCAATATACCCATGATGAGAATTGGGAAGCCAGAAGAAGTGGCTGAATTGGTCTATTTTTTATGTTCAGAAAAAGCTTCCTATATTACGGGAGCTTCAATAAGCATTGATGGTGGTTATTGTGCTCAGTAATCCTTTGTGTAAAATAATGTGGTATATTGACTTTTAGTTTTTTATGGTTTTATGAATTGTCCAAATTGCACATATAAAAATGGCAGCCAAGCAGTGGAATGTGTTCAATGTGGTGTTGTTTTTAAAAAGTATGTGAGTAAAGATGATAGACAAAGAGCATATCGTAATCAAATTGAAGAGGAGTATATTCAATTTCAAAACACATCACAGTTAGTGTTAGAAGAAAAATGGAAACTGCTGTTTCCTTTAATTGCGCTTGTATTTATCCCCATCAGTAAAATCTTAATTTTTCCAGCCATGGTGTTTGATGCTATGCATATTTGGGCTCATGAATTTGGGCATGCTTTTTCTGCGTGGTTTGGTGGTAGAGCGGCTACACCCTTTGTTTTATGGACAAGTATTTCGCAAGAACGTTCATGGGTGGTGATAGTTTGTTTTTTATTTTTAATGGTTTTTATAGCTTATAAAACTTATCTAGAAAAAACATATTTTTTATTAAGTGTTATGGTCATGTTTATCCTAATGCAACTTTATCTTTCTTTGTTTATTTCTGAAAATCAACTTGAATTGGTTTTTACCCATAGCGGAGTTGGTGGAGAGTTTTATATCAGTACATTGGCGATTATGGCATTTCATTATAGATTTCCAAAAGGAAGTTATTGGCCCTTTTTACGTTATTGGCTTTTGTTAGCCGGAGTATATGTGTTTTATAAAAGCTTTTATTTTTGGCAAAGAGTTGATGTAGGCTTTGAAAGTATACCTTGGGGAACCGCGATTCATGGCAATGAAGATCAAGGTGGGGATATGAATAAATTAAGAAATATGTGGGGATGGTCACCTAAAAGTATTATTGAGAGCTATGTTGCTATTTCTTACGGATGTTTGAGTGTCATCTTGATTCATTATATTTCAGTGGTCTGTATTGTTATGCTGTCAAAAAAACACGCAATAGTAGAGCGTTACAAAAAAATATTTAAATAAGCTTAAATATAATTAATTTAGACTAGGAACTTTAAATATTGGATGATTGATAAAGTCTTGTTTGAATTGATCAGGAACATTTATTAAAATTTCATCGCGAATTTTCTGATATTCGTCAATCAGTTCTTGCGCTTCTTGTAAGTTGTTTTGGCTTTTTAAATAATTAATTTTTGCGATGTAGTACCATTGTTTTAAATATACATCAGAAATAGATCTCAGATTGATTTTTTCAGTTGGTGGGACTATTTCTATCCCTATAGATTGGATGTAATAATAAGCTAAATGTAAATGAATGATAGAATTTATAGTAAAAACATCTTTTTGAAGAGTTTTGTATGCAAGGATGTACTCATTTTTAATATAATTGTGATCAATTTTTTTAAATTGAGTTTTCATGATGAGTGATCTTAATTTAAAATTAAAAACTGCACGATTGAGATTTGCTTTCTTATAGTAGTTCGAACTATCCAGAAAATATTGAGATGCTACAGGATAGTCTTTTTTACAAAAATAATAAATTCCTAGTAGTACATTTTCAATGCCGAGATTCATATTGCTCTTATTAATTTTTTTAAAAAGAGTAAGTTTTTTTATTTCTTTTTGTGCAAGGATTAGGGCACCTTGATCTAAAAGGCAATCAATATAAAATAAAAAAGCATTATAGCTTTGTCGTAAGTTATTAAGTTTTAAAAATGAATCACTCGCGTTCTTATAATGACTTAATGCATTTTCAAATTCACCTAAAATTGAGTAAGCTACACCTTTATAGAGGTTCATTTGATTTTTTGTGTTGATTAAATAATACTTGTCACAAAGTTGAATGTTTTTTGAGAGGTAATAAATGGCTTCTTTGTTCATTTTGGAAGATTGTAGCCACCTAACAATGTTGCTATTAATTTCTATTTGAGATTTAATAGTAAATTTATTGTGATCAAATGTATTTATTAAGCGAACTAAATATGGGCTACATGAAGTTTTTCTGCTGTAGATATTTGCCAAAAGAACTTTTCCCCATATATTTGTTTGAAGTTCTTTATCTATATTGTTATTTAATAGATATCTTAAAGTTTTAAAGCTTTCATGAATAGATGTATTTTGCTTTCCATCATTTAGCAAAGATTTGAGTCGCATAGGTAGCAAGTCTGGGAAAATACTTTGTGCCCATATGTCTTGGACTGAAAGATTTTCTGTTTTATCAATTACTTTTTGGTATTGGTTTTGATGATGTGAGATCTCAGCTTCAAGGTAGTCAAAAATAGGTTTGTCAAAGTTAATTTTTTGCCTCACACTCGCAATGAAATTATTGGCATGCTCTAAAGATTCGGTAGCAATCAGAGCTTTAGTTTTATATATTATATATGTCTCTAATTGTTCTAATGACAAGTTATCAATAAAACCTGACAAGTGTTTAAAGTGTTGTACGCTGAGCTGAAATTGATTGTTTTGATAGCTTTTTACACCTGCTAGATAGCTGTACTGGGTTTTTAAATGAATGTTACTTCCTTTTTGCGCATGGCCCGCAATCTTATAGGTTAAATCATCCAATTCAATTTGATTTTTGTAGTCATCTAGAAATTCTGTAATTTTGGTATGAATTTCAATTTTTTGCTTTTGACTCAATTGCTTGAGTAAAGTGTCGTACAAAAGGGCGTGATTGAAGCGGTATTTGTAGTGTGGAAAGTTACTGGTGACATCCAAAAAGTTCTCATTGAATAAAATATTAAAGTTTGTTTGAACATCTTGTTCAAACTCATGTTCAAAATAAGCTTTTAAATGATCGGCATTGTCCTCATAACCAAAAATAGAACAATGTAATAAGAGTTGTTGCTCCAGCTTGGGTAAACTGTGAAAACGTGCCAAGAGCAATTCTGAAAGATCTTTAGGGATACTGCCAATATCTTTTTTAAGAATAATAGAGCG
Organism: Oligoflexia bacterium; assembly: GCA_035326705.1. NCBI lineage: Bacteria > Pseudomonadati > Bdellovibrionota > Oligoflexia > Oligoflexia bacterium. The sequence continues at coordinate 25,909 of DAOLES010000010.1, read as the reverse complement.
TCTATCATTATTTTCAATGTATTGAATGTATTTTTGCTTGAGGGCATGTTCCAGTAACTTTTCTAAATATAGAGGGTTGCCCTTTGAGCTTTCATGCAAAGTATTAATAACTGAAGATGCTATGTAGTCTGCTTTTAAGTGAAGGGTGCAAAATTGATGGACTTCATCATGTGTAAAAGCAGGTAACTTCTGTTCATTGTAGTTCAGGTCTTTGTGCCATGGCAGCACATGCTTTGGAACTTGGGTGTACAATAATAGTGTTTTGTTGTTTTCAAAGTTTTCAAAAACTGTTCCTAGATATTCAATACTTGTGTTTGGCGCAAAAGTTAAATCTTCAATAATAAATACTAAATGATCTTGGTTAAAACGCTCTATGATTTGTTTAAAGGTGTAGATCACCGCTTGATCAAACTCATTACCTTCATAAGGTAAGGTGCTGTGAATTTCTGGGATATTAAGTGCCTGAAGAATGTTCTGTTCTGTTTTACTTATTTGAATACTGTGCGTAGTGCATAGACTTATCAGCTGTGGTGCCCAATCTCTAAAACACTGTAAGGGGTCTAGTGTGTCAGGTGAGAGGTGCGATTTTATGCTTAAACACTTTTTTTGTTGAATAATGGACTCATAATGCTTGAGTAAGGTGCTGCTGCCAATGCCAACGGGCCCTTCAATGCTTAAAATTTGCCCTTGATCTTCTTTTATCTGTTCTAGCGTGAGCACAAAATCAGAAATAAAGCTTTCACGGCCAATAAATACTTCTTTTTGTAATTGAGTCATGGTGCTGCTGCTAATGATATCAGCGATATACCTGCTTTAAGCTAAATATGCAAGATGTTGCAAAGATGTCACACTTTAGCTGCAATAAAAGTTTACTATTTTTTAACAAAAAATATAATAAAATATAAAAATTAATAATTTCAATTATTTATAGTTTAAATAAAATGGCATAACTAATGCAATACTATAAGGGTGAGAGGATACACTATGACAAAACGCCCTGTACAACACCTTACTTTAATCCTAATCAGCTTGCTATTTACCGCTTGCGGAGCAAATAGTACTTTAGACAGTAATAATGAGAGTGTAAACTTAGGTTTAAGCGCATTTGAAACTTATAGATCAGCAGACGAAAGCTTAAAATGCAATGATTTAGCCAATAATTACAGTGATGTAGGCTTTGGTTGGTATGCCGCAAGAAGAGGGATAGGCGATGAATTACCTTCTTTGAAAGGAATTGGGGATGAATTACCGTCTAGATTTGCGGCAAAAAGAGGGATAGGCGATGAATTGCCTTCATTTAAAGGAATTGGTGATGAGTTGCCGTCTAGATTTATGTACGACAGCTCAGTTATGATGATTGAAGAGTCAGGTAATGTTAAATATCAAGAAGAAATGACATGTGCCAATTTTGTTGTAGATATGCAAGTAGAAGTTGCCTCAGGTGCAGACTCAGTTTTTGTTATCGTAGGTGATAAAACAGTTTCAGTTAATGTTGAGGAAGGCGTTGCAAAAATCAATGTTGCATTAGAGGATTTAAAATCAACTGAAATTCAAGTCCAAGACAGCATTTCAGGTGACATCTTAGGTGTAGTTTTCCAAGGGCAATAAAAGTTTACACAATATTCCGTCAACGGTAGGGGTTCAGTTTAAAATTTCAAATTATTCTTTTTTGTATACAGATAGTAGAAGAGGGGCCTAACGTTCACTCATGAAGAGCAAATAATAAAATAGCAAGCTCAGATAAGCAGGCCACGTGGAGAAAAAAAACTATAAAAAAATTAAAACTGATAACAGTTAAGTAATTAGAAAAATAAAAACTAGACCAAAATCAAAAACTTAATCCAGTCGACTTTCCTGGAATTCATGAATTTGAATAGCTTTGTTGTTAAGTATAGATGAAATATAATAATTTACCCTTTTAGTAAAATCACTCTCACCTGATTCGATCAATAATAGCGTCATTGAAGCATTTGAGAGTATGGGAGAGGTTGTTGTTCAAATACGGAATGCAATGATAGGGGTGAGATTCTAATACGTGTCAAGGATAATGGCAAAGGTATCCCCAAAGATGTTAAAACCCCAATTTATATTGATCAAAATCTAACGACGGTAAAGTAGATTCAGACAGTTTTATTTATTGCTTTCTTGTATCTGGTGTTGCGGGATAAAAACCGGAGTTTTGATACTCAGTACCGTAATTGAAAAGTAACTCTTGTCCAGGATCAATATCTTTGATGGTCATTAAAAAAGGTTCAACGATGCCTTCATCGTTAGCATAGTACAGTTCTAGGTTTGCTTCTGTAGGAGAATGATTGATATAGCGGGTATGATTACCTACCTTTTTGGCATTGATAATGCTGCCATAGTTTTTCATAAGATAAGACTCGTCATCAACAAGTCCTTCCAATTCACCGGTATAACGGCCAATGATGGTACCTGCTTCAATACGTTCCGTGGCAAACATCCCTTTCCCAAAGTTAAACTCAGGTATGTTTGGGTCATGGATTACAATGTTTAGGTTCCTGCATTTAGAACGAAGTCGCGAGAGAACATCTTCCTCACTCAAATCTAAACCATCTAAATATTCATGCGATAAAAGTTTTTCTGAAGGCCTATTTTGGCTGACAAGGGTTTTTGTTATGACATAAAAATGTCTGGTTACAAGTTCTGAACTGTACTCAACGTTATCAGCGGCCAAGTTATCACGAATATGCTTATTTAACTGGCAATTGCCATAGTTTATTCGATCCTTTTTTTGTTTCAACCATTTAAAAGAGTTTATTTTTCTTTTCAGAATTGTCTTAAGTTCATCTTTTTCAAGGTTTCTGGCTAAGAGCATATTGGCAAGAGGTTTTAAGTCATGAATAGCGTCTTTTAAAACGATTTTTTCTTCATTTTTAAAAACCCAAGATAATTGCAATCGTTCACTAATATTGGGTGTTACAAGTTGCTTCAATTGGTCGGATGTAAGTCTTTCCAAATAGCCTTCTTCTTCAAGAACAGTTTTTAGTGTTTGCATGAAGGGTTGATAGTCTGGTTCAGTGTTTTGTGCATGAATAAGAGGGCAAATAAACAATAATACGAAAGCCATTGTTTTTGATATTTTGTTAAAAAAGAGTGTGAATGGTGTACGCTTCATAAGTTCGTATAACATATAAATTAACGCAAAGCAACATTTAGTTGTGTGATTAAGTTATAAGAAATAAGGCCTAAGGCTAAAAAAATGCAAAAAAAAGTAACATTTGCCTCTTGACTTATGTCTGGGTTGGGCTAACTTAGCCGCAGTATTTGCAGTGCGTAAGTGCTGCGGTATGTTTTTTTGTTAACTATTTAATTATTAAGGTTTTTTATGCCACTTTACGATTATCAATGTTTAGACTGTAACAAGCATTTTGAAGTATTTTGTAAAGTTTCTGATACTGCAGATATAAAATGTGCGGCCTGCGGGTCTTTACAGGTTAAAAAAGCAGTATCTGCACCTTCTTTTCAATTAAAAGGAGGGGGATGGTATAAAGATGGCTATGCCAGTGTGCAAAAGTCAGGCTCAAGCAGTCCACAGCCAACATCAGAAGCCAAAAACCAAGATAGTAAAAGTAGTGAGACAAAAAGTAGTAGTTAACCCTGTCAATTAAGAAGGATGGATGTATGAATATTAGACCTTTACACGACCGTGTTCTTGTCAAAAGACTTGACCAAGAAGAAAAAACCCAAGGGGGTATCATTATTCCTGATTCAGCAAAAGAAAAACCAATGCAAGGTGAAGTTGTTTCTGTTGGATTGGGTAAAGTGTTAGAAGATGGTAAAACCCGTGAAATGCAAGTTAAAGCTGGGGACAAAGTTTTATTTGCAAAATATGCAGGGACTGAAGTGAAAATTGGTGGTGAAAATCACTTGATTTTTAGTGAAGATGAAATCTTAGGTATCATTGAAAATTAATTTTAATTAAGTGAGGAAAATACAATGTCAGCAAAAATTATAAGTTTTGGTGAAGAGGCAAGAAAGTCTGTTCAAAACGGTGTTAACATTTTAGCAAATGCAGTCAAAGTTACTTTAGGTCCACGTGGTCGTAACGTGGTGGTTGAAAAAACCTTTGGTAGCCCAACCATTACCAAAGATGGTGTAACCGTAGCTAAAGAAATAGAGATCTCAGATAAGTTTGAAAATATGGGCGCCCAAATGGTGAAAGAAGTTGCTTCAAAAACTTCTGACAGCGCTGGTGATGGTACAACAACAGCAACTGTTTTAGCACAGGCCATTTTTCAACAAGGTTCTAAAATGGTTTCAGCGGGTTCAAACCCAATGGATCTTAAACGTGGTATTGACAAAGCGGTAGAAGCGATTGTTGGTGAATTAAAATCCATTTCTAAAACCATTTCAGAAAACAGTGAAATTGCTCAAGTCGGTACAGTGTCTGCTAATGGTGACAAAGTTATTGGTGATATTATTGCTGATGCTATGGACAAAGTTGGTAAAGAAGGTGTGATCACAGTTGAAGAAGCTAAATCTATGGAAACAAGCTTAGATGTAGTGGAAGGTATGCAGTTTGATCGTGGTTATTTATCTCCTTACTTTGTAACTGATCCAGAAAGAATGGAATGTATTTTAGATGACCCATATATTTTAATTCACGAGAAAAAGATTTCTTCAATGGAAGAGTTGGTTCCTGTTTTAGAAAGTATTGCAAAATCTAACAGACCTATCGTTATCATTGCCGAAGATATTGAAGGTCAAGCTTTAGCTACTTTGGTAGTAAACAAGCTGCGTGGTTCATTAAAATGTGCTGCTATTAAAGCTCCAGGTTTTGGTGACAGAAGAAAAGCTATGTTAGAAGATATTGCCGTTTTAACCGGTGGTAAATGCATTACTGAAGATCTTGGTATTAAATTGGAAACCATTAGTGTAGAAGATCTAGGTCAAGCTAAACGCGTTGTAATTGACAAAGAGAACACAACCATTGTTGATGGTGTTGGAACTCGTGATCAAATTGATGCTCGTGTAAAACAAATCAAAAGCCAAATTGAGGCTTCTTCATCAGACTATGATAGAGAAAAGCTTCAAGAGCGTTTGGCTAAAATGATTGGTGGCGTAGCAGTAATCAATGTTGGCGCAGCAACTGAAACAGAAATGAAAGAGAAAAAAGCTAGAGTTGAAGATGCAATGTATGCAACCAAAGCTGCTGTTGAAGAAGGTATTGTGCCTGGCGGTGGAACAGCGTACATTAGATGTCTAAAAGCTTTAGATAAAATTGAAGTGACTGGTGATGAGAAATTTGGTGTGGATATCATCCGTAAAGCGGTTGAAGCCCCATTAAGACAAATTGCTTATAACGCTGGTATCGAGCCTTCAATTGTTCTTTCAAATGTGCTTAATGCTAAAGAAGCAAGTTATGGTTACAATGCAGGTACAGAAGAGTATGGTGATATGATCAAAATGGGTATCATTGATCCAACTAAAGTATCTCGTTTGGCATTACAAAATGCAGCATCTGTTGCTTCATTGTTATTAACAACAGAAGCATTGATTGCAGAAAAACCAGAAGACAAAAAAGCAGCGCCAGCTGCACCTGATATGGGTGGCATGGGTGGTATGGGCGGAATGTACTAATATTCTGTCTGTTTAAGCTCATATGCTTATTAAAAGGCTATGCAATTTAAATGCATAGCCTTTTTTTGTTTTATCATAAAATGCATTATGGATTGTTCAAGCAATAGTTTTAAAAAGAATAGGCTGCCCTTTATATTATGTTAAGTGTATCTCTTGCTTGCAATAGATTAGTAAAGAATTTTTAATTAAGTATATATAAATAAAGTATTTGTAATTTATATTTGTCCAGTATGTTAATACTTAATATACTGTTTACATATGTCTTTTATGATTAATGAATGTTCTGTTGTTTTTCCATTATACAATGAGCAAAATCGTGTACAAAAATTGGTTGATCAACTTGTATTAGATGTAGATTCTAATTCAAAAAATTATGAAATTATTTTTGTATTAGATGGGTGTGTAGACAAAACTTTTGAATATTTGACCCAAAGATTAAAAAATAACTCAACCTTATCACATACAATTAGTGTTTTAGAAACCAATTTAGGTAAAGGTGGGGCAATTCGCTATGGTTTTAGTATTGCTAAGTATGACAACTTGGCATTTTTGGATGCAGATTTGTCCATAGGTATTGAAGATTTAAGCAATGCTTTGGAAAAGTTTAAAAATATTTCTTCAGCAGGATTACTGGTTGCTCAACGCCAGAATGTTTTGCAAAATAAAGGTCATTTAAACCAACAACGTAGATGGGCAAGCTTTTTTTTTCGTTGGTTGGTTTCAAAATTGTTTTTTGAAAAAATAATTGATACCCAAGCACCCTTAAAGATTGTTAGACGTGAAAAATTCAAAAAAGTTGAAAATTCTCTAAAAGAAAAAGGTTATTTGTTTGATATTGAGTTATATTTAGAAATGAAAAAAAATAATTTTCAAATTATTGAATATCCAGTACTATTCTGGCTGAACAAAGACGAGTCAAAAATTAGATTATTTAGAGATTCGGTAAAGATGCTCAAGGGAATTTTTGTACTAAAGTACAGATATATGAAAAAATAGAAATGATATTAGGAATTACGATGAAAAATTTTTTTTACAAAGAGAATGGATTTACAATTTTAGAGTTGATAATAGGGGTAGCTATTGTAAGCTTGTTGGCTTCAGTGTCTATTGCTTCTTATCAAAAGTATATTAAAAATGCTAAAGAAAGTGAAGGTTATATCATGCTGCGTAAAATAGTTGATGCTGAATTAGCCTTTGCCGCCAACCCAATCTATACTAATCAGCAAGGTGAAACGTGTCGTTTTTATGAAGGGTTTGTTAAAGTTGAGTCGTACCATGAAGACGGTGGGACAGGTTTTTACTCAACAATACCACCCAAAGGTAAGAAATCACAGACTATTGCCTTTTATGGTAGAGATTTATCATCGAATACTCTTGATCCTAATGCTTCTGGTCAATGTTCTCTGTCTGGCGCCTCTTATGCTTTAGGTGCCCATTTTCCTGTTCCACAATTGCTTGATATTGCTTCATCATATAAACCTGTTCCTGGAAGTGGTGGGGTAACTGTAAAAAGTGAATATTTAGAGCCTGGTTATTTTATGTATTTAGCTTCAAGAAGCTATGCGGTTGCGAGTGAAACGGGTTATTCTAATGCTTATATGGTTCAGGCTATTGCTGATCTTGATGGAGTGAGTCCATCAGCTGATAGAATTATGGATTATTATGCGGATAATAATTTATCGAAGGCACATTATACAATTTTAGCTCGAGGTATTTATATAGATGCTAATGGTGATCCAAAGGCTCAGCCTGGTATTTTTAAACAAAGAGAAGAGGCATACTCAGATGCATCTTATTATTCTTCATATAATTCGAGTGGATCACAAAGTAATGATTGTGACTATTTAGAAGAAGTTTACGGCATTGATTATTGTAATAAGTACTATTGATGACATAAGATGTTTTTTTTGAAAAACGGCGTTTCAATAATTTGCAATGTATTGTTTTTATCAATGTTGAAATTAGTCTCATCAAAAACATTATACTCTGGAAGTTGTTCAATCCAGCTTTGATTTAGGTTTTTTGTTAAATTAAGCTGTTGTAGGCCATTTTGAGATTCGTCATCGGTAATTAGTTTTATATTTAACTTTTTACTTTTAAGGATAGAGGTTATCCTTTTTTCATACATGCTAGGTGTAATAATGACTCCATTATGCGCATTAATGTATTCTAGGCTACAGGCTATAGATTCGTCATTAAAGTTGGGATGTAAATAGTACAATTTGTAACTTGATATTTTATTAGAAAACAAAATATTTTCATAAAAAGTAACAAACTTCATATCTGATAAAGAGTTACGAACCTTTGCTCCAAGGTCAGCATACAATAAAATGGGTGTTCTATAATTTTGATGAACAAAAGGAATAGCATATACCGTCCACCAATAACTGTTAGATATAATTTCTAATGGGTGGTGTTTATTAATTAAATATGAACAAAAGCCTCTGGTTGCTTTTGTTGGGCAGGCAATAATTCCTATATTAAATTCATTAAGTACTTCAATATAACCTTCAACCCCCAATGATTCATAAAGCAAATCATTGTGATATTTTGGTATATAAAATAAACCGCCGGGCTTTTCTTGTAGCAATTGATTGCGGACTGGTTCAATAAGCTGTTGAATAACAGAGTTTTCATGATAACCGTTAAAGTCTATTTTTATATTTTTACGTACTGCTTGAACTTTCAGATCAGAAGCAACTGTTCTAGCTAGCCAGTTATCATTAAATGTTGGAACCATAAAAATTTTTTTGTTGTAGGCTGGGTTGTTATATTGAAATTTATAAATGTCCTGAATAATAGATTTGTTTTCAGTATGGTAATGTCGGTTAACAACCAGTGAGTTGTAATTTGTGGAAAAGACGATGGTATTAATTACCAATAATACCATTCCAAGTGAAAGGGGGCTAAAATTAAAGTTTATGTTTTTTAGTTTTTGTTTAAGTTCTAAAGAAAGTGCAAAAAATATAGAAATAATCACATATGGCCAGTATCGCGAAAATTGTATGGGTAAGTTGGTTAAAAGATTTAATGACTCAAAGTTTCTAAAGAAATCATGACTTAATGTCCAAAAAATACATTGGGTAAGAAAAAGAAAAGTTAATGTCCAAAAAGTTTTATATTGAAAACGTCCCAACCATAGAAAAGAAAGAATAATTAAGCTGTAAATGTATATAAGACTATGTTCGACATAGTGGTATAGGGCCATAATTTTCATTTTTGAAGGGGAAAAGGTTGTAGTTTTTGTGAAAGGTATCAGCCAAGGAGTAATGCATAAAAATGCAATAATGAATGGTAGGTATCTTTTTAGCTGAGTTAACTTGTACTTATAAGCTATATAGAGAAATACACAGAGACTTAAAGGGAAAGCTAAAATATTAGACCAGTAGCATAGACATAAAAAGAAGATTGAAGCCATCAACTCTATCCATTTAAATGATGGATGCGTAATATAACGTATAAAAGTAGAAAAAAGACAAGTGAATAAAAGTTGAGCATACAAGCCGACTGTAGTTACAGAAAAATAACTGATCCCTTTTTCTGGCATTGAATAATCACTAAAAATAACTGCAGAAATAGTTATCCAAAAAAACCAAGATAAATATAAATTTTCCTGATATGAGCCTACTAAATATTGAAACCATTTTTGAATTTCGTATAAGAGATAAAAAAAACAAACAAAAAGAATCATGATACAGGATGCAATCCAAGGTATTTTGAGCACAATTGATATAATAGAACATAGAATGTGAAACAAAGGGGGGTATTTGTCGGGGAAGCGAGCATTATAACCGATTTCTGGAACTCTATTGGTTAAAAGGTTTTTTATACCTCCTTCTTTAAGTTTTTGGGTATATATTTCACCAAACATTTGATGCGTAGGGCCATCAACACTGTTGACTACAGCGCTAGGATAATAATCAGTAATGGATAAGAAGTTAGGCCCAGAAAACATGAAAATCTGTATTAAAATTAATACAAGCAAAGTAATTCTTGATTGAACAAGATTTGTAATAAAACTAGAAGAAAAGTGTTGTGTTAATTTCATGGTGTAAATTTTTAAGGATCATACTATTGTAGTCATATTATAGAAATGATTTTTTATGAAAAAACATAATAGATGTAAGATTGATAGATTTTTTATGAATTTTATTCATTTTAAATAAGGTAAATATGTAATTTGAAAGCTGACTACAAATTTGCTATCTAGAAGGGCAAATATGACATATAAAACCTTTATTGAAAAACTAAGAGCTGTTTGCATATGTAACAATACCGTTGTTAATAGTGCACAAATCCAAAGCTATTTTTTACAACTTAACAAAGCCGACCAAGATCTTATTAAAATTGTTGATGAGTACAGATATGGTCAGTTGCCTGTTATTCCTGTTATTCATAAAGAACAAGGTTTTGAGTTAAAACTTTTACAAACGAGTATTGACTTTGACAGCGAAATTCATGACCATCCATACAGAGATGTTCATGGCTATGTTTTAAATGGCAGCATTGAAATGACAGTTTATAATTTAAAGCAAGAAGTAAACGAAGACAGCAAGCTGATTGAAAAAGTTTCTGAGCAAAGTTACAAGCAAGGAGATTATTTTTTAATTGGAAGAGACAAGAACAACTATCATCGAGTAAAAAGCAAAGAGCCTGCAGTCGTTTTAGAGTTGGTCACGCCTGCAATTACAGCTAAGCTTGCAGAAGACACTTTAAAATACCAAGTGCAACAAGTTTTGGATAATAATCTTATTCAAGTGATGAAGCTTGAAGAGCTAGTCTTATAAACAAAACTTTATCTTAAGTGATTTTGAGTTGCTATTTTTCGGTATTTAAAAATGGTTATAATATCTTTTAAAACCCATGCGCCCGTCATTATCAATCCTAGCCGTCCCATGGGTACTCTGTAGATGACATCATCTAGCATGAGTGTTCCGTTTGGATAAGATTGAAATGTATGGGTATGTTGCCATTCTTTATAGGGACCTTTTTTTTGAGTATCAATAAACATAGTGTTTTTCTGCCAAGCCTTAATTAATGTGGTCCACTTGGTTGGTATACCATGAATTTTAAGTTTATAGTTTATAAGCGTCCCAGGCTCAATGCTTTGGGTAGACTGGTTTAATACCCGGAACTTGAGTAGAGGTGGCGTTATTTTTTCTAGGTTTTTTGCCTCACAAAAAAATGGAAAAATCTTATCAACTGTATGATTAAACCATTGCGTATCACTGAAAATTTGTTGGTAGGGAAGCGTATGCCAAGCGTAAAGTTCTTTGAGTGCAGCTTTTAAGTCTGGGTAGTCAAAAGTAAAATGATGATCAGAAAGTTTTTTAGGGGTAACATGTTGGCTGCCAAGAGCAAGAACAGCCATCTCACCTAGAATTAGTTTGAGAGCCAAGGCGGGTACAGGTATAAAAGGTGTTTGTTTTAAAGTTTGGGACAGTGTTTGCGTAAACTCAACGTTTGAACACGCTTGAGGTGAAACAACATTAACCGGACCATGGATTGTGTTGTTTTTTAAGCAAAATAAAACGGCTTTTACCAAGTCGTCAATATGCACCCAACTCATCCATTGTTTGCCAGGTCCAATTCTACCAGCAAGCCCAGTTGAAAATAACGGCCCCATTTTTTTTAAAAAACCATCTCTTGGATCAAATACCAAACCAAAACGCAAAAGTATCCGTCTGCTGTTCTTTTCAAAATCTAAGGATGCATCTTCCCATTGTTTACAGACATCAGCTAAAAAACCATCGCCTTTAGGAGAATCTTCATCAAAGACTTCATTTTGGCTAAAGTTGTAGTAGCCAATTGCAGAAGCAGATAAAAATGTTTTTGGGTAAATGTTTATTCTATTAAAGTAACTGAACAGGGCTTTTGCCGTTTTAACTCTTGAATCAAGAATTATTTTTTTGCGCTTATGTGTCCAACGTCCTCCAGCAATAGAAGCTCCAGCAAGGTGAATAACCGCATCTATGTTCAGGTCATCTTGCAGAGTATTTAATTTTTCCCAACTGTAGTATTTGCAAGGGAATGTAAAGACCTGTCTAAATTGTTTTTCTGAGCTACGACCAATAACAATTAAGTTGTGCTGATCTTTGATTAACTGAAGGCTTATTTTTTGGCCAATAAAGCCGGTTGCTCCTGTGATTAAAATGTTCATGGTTTTTCTTGCAAAGCTTTTTCTATGGCTGCAATGACTTCATTGTCTAAGGGGTTTACAGAAGAGCGGAATCGGGCAACAACTTCTTGCTTTCGATTGACTAAAAATTTTTCAAAATTCCATTGTACATCTAAACTTTTTCCATCTTTTGGAGCTAACTCAGTTAAATACTGAAACAGAGTGTTTTTTTCGTTTCCAAGTGCATCTCTTTTGGACAAAATTGGGAAAGTAATGGCGTAATTGTTCTCTTGTAAAAACTGTTTGATTTCATTGGGCTTACCGGGCTCTTGATTGCCAAAATTATTACAAGGTATAGCAATAACGGTAAAGCCTTGTTTTTCATAACGTTCATGCAATTTCTGTAGCTCTTTGTATTGAGGCGTATAACCACAATAGGACGCTGTGTTGACAAAAAGGATCACTTTTCCAGCATACACGCTTAAATCTATACTCTTGCCATCTAATAATGTTGTTTTTTGATCCAATAACATCGTTTTGCCTTTCTCAGTTGCTTGTAAAGTAGAGTTGAGGGTTTGAAAGTTAATTAATGCAACTGTTAAAATACAGAGATAACATTTGTTGGGTAGCAAAGAAAGATTCATTACCATGTCTTTTTATTGCCTGAAGATAGAGTATTTTTTGATTGATTGTTTTGTGGCATAGGGCAACTCGTTTTTTTAGGTAAGTATACTCGCAACCTAGCAAAGCAAGCATAAGCTATTTTTGCCAATGAATAAATAAGGGGTAGTTTAATAACTTTTGCATAATAAGGGTAGGGTTTTGGCAAGGTTTTCCAGATTAAAACAAAGGCATCAATACCGGTAAAAACTTGACCATCACTGTTGATGGCATGAAGCTTTCGCTGTAAATCATTGTTATTCAGTGAATACTGTTTTGCTTCAAAATCTGGAGAGGCAATGTTAACCCAAGCAATGTTTTTTTTATGTTTTTTATAATGATTGACCTCTCCATCACAAACATAACAGGCACCGTCATAAAACACTTTGATCATAGAATACAGTTAATTCAATGTTTTTAAAAAATCAAATTTCTTGTTCAGCATCTTGGTATAAAATTGTGTTTAATGCATCTTTAAGGGGTTTATCTTCATAAATCGCTAAATAAATTTGTTTGATAATAACACTTTGGATGTCATGTTGATTAAGGAGTTTATACGCCGATTTAGTAGTTCTTATTCCTTCAGCCACTTGTCCTAGCTGTTTAATGGTTTGTCGTAAAGATAGGCCACTTGCAATCATTTTTCCTACTCTCCTATTTCTTGAGAGATCACTGGTACAAGTTAAAAGTAAGTCACCTAAACCAGCTAAGCCAGAGAATGTTTCTACTTTTGCGCCTAGGGCTAAGCCAATTTTAATGATTTCAGCCAAACCTCTAGTGATAAGAGCAGAGCGGGCACTAGGTCCAAGTTCTAAGCCATCACAAACCCCAGCAGCTATCGCAATAACATTTTTTAGTGCCCCAGCTAATTCTACCCCAATAACATCATCTGTACGGTATGTATGAAACGTTGGGCAATGAAATGCTTCTTGTACTTTAATAGCGGTATCATAATTATAGGTAGCTACGGTAACAGCTGTTGGTTTTTGACGAATAACGTCATGTGCAAAACTTGGCCCAGAAAGGGTTGCAAAGTAATTTTTGAGCCAATCCATACCATATAGATCAACAAGACTTTGACTGACTGTTTTTAAACTGGTGTTATCAATACCTTTTGCCGTTGAGACAAAAATAGTTTGACCGTTCATGTTGAGTTCTAGCTTGCTAAGAATATTGTTTACAGCATGGGAAGGGCAAGCATAGACAATAATATCAAAGTATTCTTTAAAAGTATGTTTGCTTGTGTACGCAATGTTGCTGGGCAAGCTAATATTAGGATGATAGGTGGTGTTATTTGAATGTTTTTTAAGATGGTCAACCTGTGCGGAGTTTCTACTCCACATTAAGACATTATTGCCATTTTTTGCTAAGACACTAGCTAAAGCTGTTCCCCAACTTCCTGTGCCTAAAACCAAAATATTCATACCGCATCAATAACAAGGATTCCAAGTAATGGTCAATGATTGTCGATTCTTGTTGAAGAATAAATCAATAATGGAAATCGACAATCCATGTTTGTTGTGCTAATCCAGTTTCGATGCTGACATGGATTAAAATTCAAGATTTAGCGATAATTTCTCAAGCCTATGTTGATTTTAAAACGGGGCTAAATGTATTAACGGGTGAAACGGGTGCAGGAAAGTCTATCTTAATAGACTCTATTGAATTTTTATCTGGCAAACGGGCATCATCTTTGGATGTCAGGCATGGGTCACCCTATGCAGTGATTGAGGGAAGTTTGCAAATTTCTTCAGAAGGCTCCAAAATTTGGCAGATTATGGAAGAACTGGGCTTGCCCTTGAGTGACAATGAGATTCACCTTAAAAGGGTGATTTCTGCCAATGGTAAGAGTAAAGCTTTTGTTAACTTAAGCCCCTGTACGGTAGGTACTTTGGCTGAACTGGCCAAGCATTGGTTGGATATGACGGGGCAGCATAGCCAAAGTCAGTTGGCGGATGAAAAAAACTATATTAATTTGCTTGATCAATTCTGTAACCATGCTCAGCTAATAAGCAGTTATCAGCAAAATTTTAATCAATTAAAACAAATTGATCATGAAATTGCTATGTTAAAAGTTCAGCAAAAAACCTTTGCTCAAGAGAAAGATTTCTTAGAATATCAGTATAGTGAGTTAGAAAAAGCCAAACTTGAGTCAGGTGAGCTAGAGAAGATCGCAGAAGAGGAAAAAGTTGTTAAAAATGCTGAACAGTTAGCTGAAAACATTCAAACAGCAACAGAACTGATTGATGATAATGGCGGTATTTTAGACCAAATCAATAAATTGTCTTCTGTCATGCAGAAGATGAAAAAAATTACACAAGATAGTAAAACTCAAAATATTTTGGAACAGTTGTCTATTGTTACAGAGCCGTTAAATCAAATTTCATTAGAGCTGTCTTTGTTACAAAATACGCTGGAATTTGAACCTGAAAAAGTAGAATCTATTAATCAACGTTTATCAACATTGCAAAGTATAAAAAGAAAGTACGGTAGTATTGATACAGCTATTGCTGAGAGAGACCGATTAAAAGAATTGCTTGGTAGGCATATGGATTTAGAAGCGAGTTTTGCTGAATTGTATAAATCTAAAAAAGATATTTTAAAGACCTGCGCACAACAAGCTCTGGAAATTCAGCAAAATCGGAAAAAGTACGGAGAAGTTTTTGCAGATAAAGTGAGTAATGAGCTTAAAAAACTAGGCATGGATCAGGCAGAATTTCACGTGGATGTTATTGCTAATGAAGAGGGTATCTGGGACGAAGAAAGTAAAAAGTTTTTTTCTTCCAATGGGGTTGATCAAGTAACATTTATGTTTTCACCAAACTTAGGAGAAGGTAAAAAACCTCTAGATACAATTGCTTCTGGCGGTGAACTATCAAGAGTATTATTGGCAATCAAGAGTATTGCTGCGTTAGAACAAGGTAATGAAAAGGTGTTTTTATTTGATGAAGTTGATGCAGGTATTGGTGGAGAAACTGCTGAGCGAGTAGGTATTCATCTCAAACAGTTGTCATTTAGCTCGCAAGTTCTATGTGTAACACATTTAGCTCAAGTGGCTTGTTATGCAGACCATCATTTATATATTGAAAAACAAGCTAAAGAAGGTAGAACTCAAGCATTGGTTAAAAGTCTCTCTACAGAAGATCAGAAACAAGAGATTGCACGCATGATTGGTGGAATAAATATTACGCCTAAAGTGATTGAACATGCCAGTGAACTGTTGAATCGTAAGAATGAAATGTAATAATTTAATAAAAGTGTGTGATGGATAATAAAATTAGTTATAATAAAATGATATTACTTTTTATAAGAATTCAAAAAAGAATTTCGGCATTGGTACACTTTGCAGTATAAGAGAAGGTATTCATGAAAATTGTTTCGTGCGGCATAACGGATATTGGCCAAAAACGCCAACGCAATGAAGATAGCTACTTACTGAATGATGAGCTAAAGCTTTATGTAGTTGCTGATGGTATGGGCGGTCACGTTGGTGGTGAGTTTGCCAGTAGAATAGCTGTAAAGACAGTAGAAGATATTATTAAAGGGGATGATCGTAAATTTTCTGGTGTTGAAGAAAACACCTATCTTGATAGTGAACCTCCAAAAGCTACAGATGATTCTAAACAAGAACGTTTAAGAGATGCGATTACTCGGGCTGGCTGCATGATTGCACAAAAAGCACAAGAAGAACCGGAACTAAGAGGGATGGGAACCACTACAACAGTGGCCTATTTTGATGAAGGCAAGGCTTACTTTGCACATGTTGGAGATAGTAGAGCTTACTGTATCCGCAATAAGAAGATATCTCAAATCACTGAAGATCATTCTTTGGTTCACGAGCAATTAAAAAGTGGTTTAATCACTGAAGAAGAGGCAAAAAACCACCAATTAAAAAATATCATAACTCGATCTGTAGGCGTGCAAGAAGAGGTAGAAACTGATACAATAGTGTGGAAGGTGCAAAAGAATGATATTTACCTCCTGTGCTCGGATGGTTTATCAAACATGTTAAGTAACAAAGAAATGCAAGATATTGTGTCGTCAACAGATACGGAAACGGCGTCAAGAGCCCTAGTAGACTTGGCTAACGAACGTGGTGGTGATGATAATATTAGTGTTATTTTAATTAGAATAGATGAACTATAAGACAGTTTATACAACCAAATATACGATCAAAATTGCAATTTTTTGTCATTGAGGTAGTAAGCATGGAAGTATTAACTTAATTTTGAGTGTTTTAGGGCATTTAATTTGGTAAGTGGTTAAAATAATTAAAAAAAAGGAAGATTTAACATGAAAAAAAAGAAAAAAAGTACGGTTTTTACCTTCATGTTTATTCCGGAGCGCCATTGGGGCGTTAAAAAGTGGATTGTTAGCAGAAAATGGTTAAAAAACGCAGCAATAGCCTTATCTTGTTTTGCTTTTCTTTCTGCATTATCTATTACTTACAGTGTAAGGAATTTAGCTAAGTCGTTTTCTCAGGTAAAAAGCGAAGATCGTATTGAGCTTTTAGAAAATAAAATAAGAGTTTTAAAAACAGAATTGTATGAAGCACAAGCTACTTTGGCTCGACTAGACACCTTTGAACAAAAGTTAAGAACCATGGCTCGTATTGAAAAAAGCAACCTTGCCATTGGACCGTTAACCGTTGAAGAACAAAATATTATTGATCATAAGCAAGAGATGCCTTTAGACTTTTCACAAGTGGGTGAAATCAATGACGATGATTTTAATGCCCTAGAAATGACAGCAAAGAACATACAAAGAAAAGCAAATATAAGAGAACAAAGCTTGCAGCATTTGTATGAATTATTGAGAGACCAAAGTTCGTTGATTGCAGCAACACCATCGATTTGGCCTGTTCGTGGATGGGTTTCGTCGCATTATGGTAAAAGAATTTCACCTTTTACTGGACAAGTTAAACATCATTATGGAGTGGATATTCCTGCACCTACAGGAACAAAAGTTATGGCAGCTGCTGATGGGGTTGTTATTAAAGTAGGTACTGATGGTGGTTATGGAAAAATGATAAGTATTCGTCACGGTTATGGTATGGTCACCCGCTACGGTCATAATTCAAAAAATTTAGTCCAAGTAGGCCAAAAAGTGAAGCGTGGAGAAGTTATTGCTGAAGTCGGAAGTACAGGGCGTTCTACTGGCCCTCACCTTCATTATGAAGTGAGAATTAACGGGGTTCCAGTTAACCCTGCAAAATATATGGTTGACTAAAAAGTATTGGGGGGTAGGTTTAGCTTACCAAACAACCGATTCACTTTAATTAGGGAAAATAATATTGATATGTTGGCAAACATCACAAAAAAAATTTTTGGTACGCAAAACGACAGAGATTTAAAAGCTTTTCAACCCATTGTAGATCAAATTAATGTGCTCGAACCGCAAATGCTGGCATTGAGTGATGAAGCATTAAAAGCTAAAACCCAACAATTTAAAGAACATCTTGCTCAGATAGAAAACGAAGACAAGAGAATTGCTGAGTTAGATAACATTTTGCCACAAGTTTTTGCGGTCTGCAGAGAAGCTGGTAGAAGAGCCTTGGGTATGCGTCATTTTGATGTGCAATTGATAGGGGGTATTGCCTTACACCAAGGAAAAATTGCTGAAATGCGCACGGGTGAAGGTAAAACTTTGGTTGCAACGTTACCAGTTTATTTAAATGCTTTGCTGGGCAAAGGTGTGCATGTGGTGACCGTCAATGATTATTTGGCAAAACGTGATTCTGAGTGGATGGGAAGGTTATATACTTTTTTGGGTTTGACAGTTGGTAATGTTGTTAATGGCATGATGGATGATGAACGAAGAAAAGCCTATGCCTGTGATGTAACTTACGGTCAAAACAATGAATTTGGTTTTGATTATCTTAGAGATAATATGAAATATCGTTTGGAAGATTATGTTCAGCGGGAACATTTTTTTGCTATTGTTGATGAAGTCGATTCTATTTTGATTGATGAGGCAAGAACCCCTTTGATTATTTCTGGACCAACAGATGATTCAACCGATAAATATTATGTAGTCAACAAAGTTATTCCACATTTGACCAATGAAAAAGACTATACACTAGATGAAAAAACCAAGAATGCTTTATTGACAGAGCAAGGGGTTGCTAAAGTTGAAGAGCTATTAAAAATAGATAATTTATATGCCCCTGGGCATATGGAGTTGGTTCATCATGTTAATCAAGCATTACGGGCACATACCTTATTCCATAAAGATGTAGACTATATGGTTAAAGACGGTGAAGTGATGATTGTTGATGAGTTTACGGGTCGTTTAATGCATGGTAGACGCTGGTCTGATGGTTTGCACCAAGCCATAGAAGCTAAAGAAGGTGTTAATATAGAAAATGAAAACCAAACTCTAGCATCTATTACCTTTCAAAACTACTTTAGAATGTTTAAAAAACTGTCAGGGATGACAGGTACAGCTGAAACAGAAGCGGAAGAGTTTCATAAAATTTATAAGTTAGATGTTATGGTTATTCCAACCAATAAGCCTATTGCGCGTCTTGATCATCCAGATATTATTTATAGAACTGAACAAGATAAGTTTAAATACATTGCAGATGATATCAAAGAGAAAAATGTTTTAGGTCAACCGGTATTGGTAGGTACAGTATCTATTGAAAAGTCAGAAAAACTTTCCAGTTACTTAAAACGATTAGGTGTTAAGCACAATGTTTTAAATGCTAAACAACATGAAAATGAAGCGGGTATTGTAAAACATGCTGGACAAAAAGGACAAGTGACCATAGCAACTAATATGGCAGGGCGCGGTACAGATATTGTCTTGGGTGAAGGCGTCGTTGATTTAGGCGGTTTGCATATTATTGGTACGGAAAGACATGAGTCAAGACGGATTGATAACCAGCTTAGAGGTCGTGCTGGTCGACAAGGTGACCCAGGCTCGTCTCGTTTTTACTTGTCATTAGAAGATGACTTAATGCGTATATTTGCCAGCGATTGGGTGCAAAAGCTGCTTGATTGGGCTGGGATGAAAGATGGTGAAGCCATCGAACATAAAATGACAACCAAGGCTATCGAAAATGCGCAGAGAACCATTGAAGGGCAAAATTTTGATATTCGTAAGCATCTTTTAAAATATGATGATGTGATGAATCAGCAACGGCAAGTCATTTATACCCAACGTAAAGCAGTATTAGGTGAAGGTGCCATAGATAAAATTTTAGAAGATGATATTGAAACGGTTGCTGAAGAATTGGTCATACAAAATACCAACCAAAGTGATAGCAAAGAATGGGATTGGGATAGTTTAGAAGAAAATCTAAAACGAGTTTTCAACTTTAGTGATGAACAGGTGCATGGCGTCAAAACGGGTAATTATAAGACTCAAGAAGATTTGAGAGATAAATTATGCGACGAAGCCTTGGCTAATCTTGCAGCAAAACAAGAAGAATATTCATCTGAGTTGATGGATCTTGTCAAAAGAGAAATTAAATTAAGAACCATTGATGGTTTGTGGAAAGATCATTTGCTTAATATGGACCATCTTAAAGAGGCTGTTGGTTGGGAAGGTTACGCTCAAAAAGATCCTTTAGTGGTTTATAGAATTAAGGGCTTTGAAATGTTTTCACAAATGCTTTATAGTATATCTCAGACAAGTTTAGAGAGAATTTTTCATGTTCAAGTGGATGTATCTGAACAAGGTAATGCACAAGGTATTTTTGCTCAAAGAAGTCAACAAAGAGCTAAAGCTGGACGTGGAGAAGGCATTGCTTTACCCAATAGGCCAAAAGCCAACGATACCAATATACATACTACAGTGCGTAGAGAAGGTGAAAAAGTAGGAAGAAACGATCCTTGTCCATGTGGTTCAGGTAAGAAATACAAAAAATGTCATGGAGCCGATTAGAGCATGAAAAAAATGAGTTATCAACAAGCGGAATGTGTGGTACCAGAAACTTTTGAAGGTTGGGCAACGTTACACTTAATGTATACTATGGACTGGCGCAAGTGGTCACTTTTGAGTGACAACGAAAAACATCAAAACTTATTACAACTGCAACATTTTTTAGAAAAAAACATCTCCCTTGATAATCAAGCGGGACACAGTGCTATGTTTGCTCAGCTTGGTCACAAAGGTGATTTGCTGCTGCTGCATTTTCGTAAAAGTTTGGAAGAGTTGAAGAAGGTTGAAAATGATTTTGCTTTATTAGGGGTTTCAGATTTTCTAAAAAAGAGTAACTCCTATGTATCATATGTAGAGTTGGGGATGTATGCATTTACGCATAAGTTGCATCATGAGCTTTTAGAGCAAAAAATTGAGTATGCATCAGAAGCCTGGCAACAAGCTTGGACTGAGAATATGAAAGATCAAGCAGATCGTTTGCATAATAGGCTGTTTACGCCAATTCCTGAGCAACCGTATTTATGTTTTTATCCCATGAATAAGCTACGCAATGATGTTAACAATTGGTACACGGTTCCTTTTGAAAAACGTCAGGCAATGATGCATGAACACGGCATGATTGGTCGTAAATATGCGGGCAAAGTCAATCAGATTATTACTGGCAGCATTGGTTTTGATGATTGGGAGTGGGGCGTAGATTTATTTGCCGATGACCCCATTGTATTTAAAAAACTCATTTATGAAATGCGTTATGATGAAGCCAGTGCTTTGTATGGTGAGTTTGGCCCATTTTATATTGCCTATAGACTTAAGCCCAATGATCTTGAAGGCTTTTTTGTAGATTAAAAACAATAGTAGAGTTAACATTATTTATGCAAACACAAGTAATATTTGGATTAACGGCAATAGTTTTTGGCTGTTTAACACTATTTCTTAGATTAAAAAAACCAGAAAAACTTGGGAAATTAAAAGCAATGCAATTGTTTTGGGGTAAACGTAACGGTAATATTATCCACTTTATCAGTTACACCATTGTGCCAATGGTCTTTGGTGCTGTAATGTTAATTAAGCATTACCAAAGCTAATAAACTACAAAAAACTATTTTTTCTCAACAGCAACAGTTTTGTTATTGCTTTTGACAGGATTGGGGATAGGTTTTTTTACGCGTTTACTCGGTTTTTTATCATCATCATTGAAAGGTTTATGTTTAAATTTCTTTTTGCCTTTGCTTTTTTTCTTTCCATTTTTATTGTTGCTTTTTCCGCCTTTACGCTCGTCCTTTTCTTGTTTGATTATCAAATAATCGGCTATAAAAATAAGTTCACCTACTTCTAAAGCAAATTTTGGAGCTTTTTCTTCTTCTTTATCTTTTTTTAAAGCTGTAACTTTTCTTAAACGTTCTTGCATTTTAGGATTAACAGCTCTGCTAGCGTCAATGGCTAAATTAAAACGATCTTCATTTTTCCATGAGAACTCATTTTTTAAAGCATTGATCAGTTGAGGTCTTAAAGCCTCTGCTCGATCTTTCCAGCTAGGGCGTTGCGGTTTTAAAGCAGCTATATTTTTTTCATTGCTTGTTACAGGCGCTTCTTCAGTACTTTTTTGTTGTTCAGTGTGGCTAAGTTCGGTTTCTGGAACAGTCTCAGCATTTTCTTCACTTACAGTAGCAATAGTATTGTCTGGAGAACTGTTATGCACTTTGCCTTCATTTACGTTTGGTTCAGTGGATATTTCTTGTGATACGAGCTCCTCGTTACTTTGAACTGCAGTGTTTTTTTCTTCAGGATTGTTTTTTGGCTCACTAGCAGCATTTGAGGTAGAAGTGAGGACTTCAGCTCCAGCAGTTTTCATAAGTTCTGCCTGAATTTTAAGTAATTTTTTTATTTCCAGACCTGTAAATTCAGTTACGGTTTTCATAAGTTTTTACCTTTGTACTTGTACGTATCAAATTTAATAGTTAACAATAAGTATGTCACAAATTGCGTATTTTTATGAACTTGTCAATGTAAAATACCCTAGTAAGCCAATTCTAAGCTTTAAATGATTTAAACTGCTGAATTATCGGCTTAGATAATGTGTTAAATGCACAGAAATACTTGCAATCATAGGGCTTTTTGTTAGTTGATCCATATGAAGCAATCTATTTTTCTATCTGTTCTTTTAAGTTTTAGTACTTTTTTTATGCCTGAATTGCAAGCAATGGCAGACAAAGCCGCTGTGGCTGATAAAGGAATTGAAACAGAAAAAATTAAATACTCTTGGGATGATCAAGAGTTTCACGGATATTTGGCTAAGCCAAAAAAAATAAAAAATCATACACCGGCTATTTTAATTGTGCATGAATGGTGGGGGCATAATGAATATGCTCAAAAAAGAGCGAGAATGTTAGCAGAAGAAGGATATATTGCCCTAGCTATTGATATGTATGGTGATGGAGCACGGGCTGATCACCCATCTGAAGCAGGTAAGATGGCTTCAAAAGTAAGTGGTAATATAGATCTAATGAAAAAAAGATTCACTGCGGGTATGAAGATTCTCTCATCTCAAGCCATGGTGGATAGAGAGAAAATTGCAGCCTTAGGTTATTGTTTTGGGGGCGGGGTTGTTTTACAAATGGCTCGGGAGCGTCTACCTCTGACAGCGGTTATTAGTTACCATGGAAGTTTAGCGACCAACAGTCCAGTTAATAATAAAGAAGATATGCCAAACATTTTAGTATTTCATGGTAGTGATGATTCATTGATTAGCAAGGAAGATCTGGAAAATTTTAAACAAGAAATGAACGCTGCACAAGCCAATTATAAAGTGGTAGAGTTTTCGGGCGCTAAACATGCTTTTACCAACCCTGAAGCAACAAAACTAGGTGAAAAATTTTCTTTACCATTAGCCTATGATGAAGAGGCAGATCAGCGGTCTTGGCAAGAGAGTTTAGCTTTTTTAAAGGATGTTTTTACGCAAGCAAAACAAAAAACAGTCAAAGCCAAAGTAGTGAAAAAAAATAATAAGGAAGAAAATCAGGGAAAAAATGAAGATAAACAAGAGACCCCTGAAGAAGAAAAAAAAGAAGTAGAGTCAACAAGCGATAAGCCTCAAGAGTAGATTTATAGTGCTAACACTGTAATTTTTAAATCTATGTACAAGAAAAACAAGAAGCCAAATGCGCGTTTGGTATATGAGCGGGGAAAGGTTTTACCGCATCGTCCAAAGTTAAACTTTAATAAGACACAAGCTCAATTTTTGCGTGACCCATATTTTTATTTACTAGATTCTGGCTGGTACAGCTATTTTGCTTTTTTTATAATGATGTTTATTTCTATCAATGCAATGTTTGCAGGTTTTTATTGTTATACAGATGCAGAAATTTCAAGCTTGGATAAGAGTAACTTTCTACAAGGTTTCTTTTTCAGTGTGCAAACCTTTTCAACTGTTGGTTATGGTATGATGTCTCCACAAAATACAACTGCAAATACACTGGTTTCCATTCAAATTATGGTTGGTATGTTGTTTACTGCAGGGTTTACCGGGTTATTTTTTGCCAAGCTATCAAAACCTAAAGTTAAAATAATGTTCAGTAAAAATGCCTTGATTCAGAAGCAAAATGGTCAAACTGTTTTAACCTTCAGGATGGCCAATCAAAGAGCCAATGCAATTGTGATGGCTGAGATGGTAGTTAACGCCTTGATTGATGAAATCAGTGCAGAAGGCGAACATAATAGAACCATTAAAAATTTGAAGTTAAGAAGAAAAAAAACTTCTTTGTTTGCCTTGTCATGGAGTATTTATCATGTGATAGATCAAGATAGTCCATTAAAGGGCTTAATTGAGAATAAAAAATTGCACCAAATGATTGCTTTGTCAGCAATGCTTACAGGTTATGACGGAACCCAGTCTCAAACTATTTATAAAAACCACTTTTATTATCCTGAAGATATAATTTTTGATGCTTACTTTGAAGATATCATTGAAATGAATGATTTACATGAGTTAAGTGTCAGATATGAAAACTTTCATCAGATTAAGTCAACAAAAAGTGATGGTATTAACAAGGGTGATCTGAAGCCTTAATAGGCCATATTTTTTCTTTAAAATAGCAGGTTTATCAGTATAAATATTTAATATTATATCATAATTGTGTATAATGGAGATATGCGTTATTTTAGTTTGCTTTGTTTATGTATTGTTTCTATTCTTGGAAATTCATGCAGTCAAAGTGATGCCTATAAACTAAGAACCTTTCACGCTAGTCCAAATCTTGGAGCATTTAACTTGGTTGTAGATGATAAAGAGCATGCCAATGAATTGAGCTATGGAGATGTTACAGACTATAAAACAGTAGATAAAGAAATTCTAGATTATAAAGGCTACGATGAACAGCAAGACTTAATCTTTGCTATATCACATACTTTTAGTAAGGAAGGTAATTATACATTAGCAGTAGCTGGTCAAAGCGACAATCTAGATTTTATTATTATAGATGATGAAACGGTTGATTTAGATAGCAATAAAGTAGCCATGCGCTTTTGGAATGGTGTCCAGTCAAGCCCTGCATATGATATTTATGTGACTCTGCCTGAGACTAATTTAAATGAAACATCGATAGATTTTTCAAATTTTGATTATGCAACAGCGTCTACGTATTTAAAATTATCTTCCGGGAACTACCGAATAAGAATAACAGAGCCTGGAAGTACAGTGATTACTGTAGCTGATGAAACCCTTAGTTTTTCAGCGGGTAAAGTTTATACTTTTGCTCTTATTGAAAAAGCCGGTGGCGGAACTCCTTACCAACTGGTTATGTTGGATGACGATTAGTTCTGATGCAAGCTCAAGAAGTAAAACAAATTTTGCTGTTGGGCAAAGGCTATGTAACAGAATTTTTCAAGGCTAAGATTAATCATTATTTTCCTTTTGCTGAACTATCCATTACATCTCGGACCAAACAAGATTGCATTTATTTTCAATTAGAAGATCAAAGCTCTTGGGATAATATAATAAATCATTATGATGTATGTGTGTGGACATTTCCCGTTTATGACTTAAGATTATTTCAAGAGTTTTATATTCAAAAAAATCAATTTTTTAAAAAATTGATTTTAATTGGAACAACTAGCAGTTATAAAATTGAATATGATCAACAAGAGGTTAATGAACATTCAACCTTAGACACAGAACATAAACGTTACCCAGTTGAAAACTACTTTGTGCAACAAAGTGGTGTTATTTTGCGCAGTGCCGGCATTTATGGCCCTGAAAAAAACCCCATAGATTGGGCCCTTAAAGGTAAAATTAAATCATCCAAGCAAAAATTGGTTAACTGGGTGCATGTTTATGATTTGGTACAGTTTATTGCGCATACCATTTTATATGGAAAGTCCGGCAATAGTTACATTGCCGCAGATGGCTGTCCAATTGCATGGCAGGAATTTTATGATTATTTTAAGGTGTTGCCAGTCAAAGAAGATGCGGAACAAAAAAATCAGTCAAAAAAAATAAATAATCAATGGACAGTACAGCAATTAAAAATTGATTTAGCTTATCCAAGTATTTTACATGATGAGCTTAAATATAGTGCTTTAACAAAGACATAGTACAGATTATTTTTAATGAACACTCGGCTGATCGGGCAAGAGCCCTCAAGG
>DAOLES010000009.1:39785-66506 GCA_035326705.1 Oligoflexia bacterium | reverse complement strand
ATATTCCCCACTGCTGCCTCCCGTAGGAGTCTGGACCGTGTCTCAGTTCCAGTGTTGCTGATCGTCCTCTCAGACCAGCTAAGCATCTTTGCCTTGGTAGGCTTTTACCCCACCAACAAGCTAATGCTCCGCGGACCCATCCTTAGGTGATAGCTTATAAATAGAGGCCACCTTTTACCACTGTATCCGGGGATACTGTGGTCATATAAGATATTAGCATTCCTTTCGAAATGTTGTCCCTTGCCTAAGGGCAGGTTATCCACGTGTTACTAACCCGTCTGCCACTGTACTCACTTCCGAAGAAATTTTCTCGTTCGACTTGCATGTGTAAGGCACGCCGCCAGCGTTCGTTCTGAGCCAGGATCAAACTCTCGTGTTAAATCCTGAGAACGATACTAACGTAATTGTTTTGTATTTGTTCTCGTTTTACTGTTTGCTTAAGTCTAGCTTAAGCTTTTTAAAATTGAACGTAAGTTCCACACAAAAATATGGTTTGTATATTTTTGGCTGTATTCAGTTTTCAAAGACCTGACAAACACTTTTGGTTTGTTGTTAGTCGGACAGTTATATAGATTTGATTCTTCACTGTCAAACAAAAAATAACTTTTTTGTTTGCATCGTTTAACTAAGCATTTGCTTTTTGTTCTGAACGATTCCGTTAAGGTTGGACAGGTATACAGATGTGACTTTTCTCTGTCAAACAAAAAAATAACTTTTTTGTTTTTATAGTATGTTTTTTTAAGTTGTTGTTTTTATTAACTTAAAAAACTGTTTTTTTCTTAACGAAGTAAGCTTATAAAGCGCTGTTTTATTTTTTGCAAGTCTTTTTCTTTTTTAAATGCAAAAAACAAAGTGTCATCTCCTGCAATCACACCCACAATTTCTGGCCAATTCATTGCTTCTATTTCTACCGATATAATAGGCGCACTCCCTAAAATACCTCTTACCACCAACAGGTGAGGACCTGCTTGCTCTATATAATGAATTCTTTCTTTAAACACCCGCTCCCAAGACGCTTCAACACTGCTTGGATCGTTTTCAATGCAGTAAATATTACTTTTTTTTACAATGCTTAGCTCGCGCATATCTCTACTAATGGTTGCTTGTCCAGCCATGACTCCGCGTTTTTTTAAAGCAACAATAAGCTCTTCATGCGATGACAAACGCTGCTTTTTAATCAACTCAACAAGGATAGACTGTCTTTTTTCTTTATTCATGGGCTCCCAATGCTTGTACCTTATTGACCTTAAATCATGAAGATTTTTAAGTGCAAATCGAATGAATAAATATTCATTGACAGTTGGATATTTATTCATTAAAACCATCTCAGTTTAAAACAACATTTTAACCAGGGGGTACTCCATGCGTTTTTATTTATTATTACTACTTGCTTTTGCCAGCACTGGCTTTGCTCAATCTCGAGGCAGATGCGGTGAAATCATTAACAACCAAAACTTATCTGCAGAACAGCAAAGCTCTACTTATGATGCTAATGATTTCATTGATCAGAATGCTGTTACTAAGTTTGTTCGTGGTGAACATGTTATTATTCACTACAAAGATCAAAACTACTCTACGCAAAATTATGTTTTTACAAGATACCGAGTTGCAGACAACAAGCAAAATAATGATGATATATTATTTGTTAGAATGATTCGTGGAGAAGAAATTGTGGTGTGTCAAGGAAGCGAATGTTACAAAGGCGTTCCAAGAGATGCATATCAACAAAATAATCCTTCTGACGACCCTACGCAAACAATAAGAACCTGGGAAGAACCTTGCCGTGGGGTTGATGACAGCCGCGAATGTAGACCCAGTGGCAGAGGTCACTAAAAGCTTAATTTAATTTAAGCCACTTTCTTTTACCTACCTTAATGACATCGCCAGCATTTAAATCTGGCGATGCATTAGCATCACTTAAAATTTTAGCTTCATTTATATTTTTTCCCGCTTCTATCAGTTTAACCGCATTTTGTTGACTCAAACGCCGAGCTTCTGATTTTGATGCAACAATATTTGCCAAACATAGAATATCTGCAAGAGCTTTACCTTTATGCTCTGATATAACAATACTAGGAATATCGTCTGGTATATCCCCTTGTTTAAATTGGTTATCAAAGTTAACTGCCTCCTGCTCAGCTTGTTCTTTACTATAAAAACGAGCAAGCACTTCTTTAGCAAAATTGATTTTTGCTTGTTTGGGGTGCACTTTTGAATTTTGAATATCTTTCTTTAACTTTTCAAGATCTGACGTACCGATATCAGATAACAATTCATAATATCTAAACATCAGCTCATCTGAGATGCTCATCAGCTTGCCAAACATATCTTTTGGATTCTCATTTACCCCAATGTAGTTATCATAGGATTTAGACATTTTTTGCACACCATCAGTACCTTCCAACAAAGGAACCGTCATAATAACCTGTGGATCTTGGTCATAAACTTTTTGCAATTCTCGACCCATCAATAAATTGAATTTTTGATCGTTGCCCCCCAATTCTATATCAGCTTTTAAGGCCACTGAATCATAACCTTGCAACAAGGGATACATAAACTCTCGTATAGAAATAGATTGCTCTGCTTTAAAGCGCTTGGCAAAATCATCTCTTTCCAACATACGAGCTACAGAATAATGCGTGGTAATTTCTATCAACTGAGCTGCACTAAGCTCATCAAGCCATTCACTATTGAATTTTATTTTAGTTTTATCTGCATCTAAAACTTTAAAGACCTGCTCTTTATAGGTTTTAGAATTGTCTTGAATATCTTGCTCTGACAATGCAGGTCTAAGCTTTGAACGCCCCGTTGGATCGCCAATACGTGCTGTAAAATCACCAATTAAAAAAACAACCTCATGCCCCAGCTGCTGAAACTGCCGCATCTTTTGCAATAATACCGTATGACCTAAATGAATATCCGGCGCTGTGGGATCAAAACCTGCTTTGACCCGTAACGGTCTATTTTCTTTTTTGGCCAAGTTTAGTTTTTTCTCTAAGCCGTCTTTGGGTAAAATTTCAACTGTGCCGCGTGATAGTAATTCTAATGCTTCTTTCATATTAACCCTGTTTTTTAACCTTCTGATTCATAGATTTAAACCCAACATTTCACAAATTTTATTATAAATTATTGCTAAATTTCACTGACTCTTAACCGTGATTTGTCAAACATAAGAATTCTTATTGATTAAACAATTGTGAAGTAGTTTTCAAACAAAACATGGCTGCAAGATGTTGCTTATATTAACACAAGAACTTAATTTTAAGACATTCTTAAAAAAACCCATCCTCTATATATTATATCGTTTATCTGGCTTATTTTTTTTATGGTATAGTTCATAAAATGAAAAAACCATACATTATTGTTAATATGCTGTTAGGCGTATTATTGATATACGCAATTATTCAGATTCAATCCTTAAAACGAACAATTAAGGATTTGAAGCAGGCTCACAATGATATACCCTTAGCTGCAGTAAAAGAGACTAGCCTTTTTGCTGATAAGAAACAGTCTGCTGCTGTGGTAAGCCCCCCATATGACAATACTTATATTTTATCTGTCCTAGACTATTTGCAAGAAGAAATTGATCACATTAAAGATAAAACACAAAACCATCCATCTAACCTTTCTCAAACAAATCCTCCTTCTAAAACAAAAGCACCGTCAACAAACAAC
Source organism: Oligoflexia bacterium (assembly GCA_035326705.1). Taxonomy (NCBI): domain Bacteria; kingdom Pseudomonadati; phylum Bdellovibrionota; class Oligoflexia; species Oligoflexia bacterium. Next base: position 62,831 of record DAOLES010000009.1, on the reverse strand, counting down.
TTCCCTAAACTTGGATTAAAGAGTCATGATCTTAACAATAACCGCTCTTTGTCAGCTGAAGAAGCAAAGTTAAATAAATTGAATTTTAGTAGCTACGATATCAATGAAGACGGTCAAATTTCAGAAAGTGAAATAGATGCTACCCTAAAACGCATTGATAAAGCTCAAAAACATGTTCAAGAAAGAGACCGTGCTGATGCTGCCTTTCCAATTGAACATAGCGCTTGGTCAAGGAGCCAAAAAGAATTTAACTTTATTGATAAAGATAATAACTTTAACCTTGATGAATCTGAGTACATTTATTATCTTTCGCATGCCAAACAACAACTTAGACGTTTTGATTACAATAGAGATGCTTGGATTGGTTTTGATGAATTTGGTCAAGGTCAAGGCCGCTTTGCACAAATTGATAATGATTCAGATCAAAAAATCACTGAGCATGAGGTACGTAGGGCTTTGTATCTTGGTTTCTGGTAATAATTTGTTTTTAATCTAAATAAATTAGCTCTACTATCTGGTTTAGGGTAGAATCCTGCTGTATAAAATATTGAATCCAATTTTTTTAACACGTTAAGGCATTTTGCCAAGGAGTTGATTTCATGAAAATCTTAAAATCTTTAAGCTTTGCTGTTTTTGCAACCGCAAGTTTATTATCTTTAAGCGCTTGCAATTCAGATAAATCTGTTAGCAGCAATATTGTATATGCACAAAATGCGCCTCAAACTGAAGCCGGCGAAACTTTGGCTAAAGTAAATGGTGAAAGTATCAGTGAAAAGTCTCTTTTAGGCTTTTTAGAAGGCCCCATAAAAAGCCAATACCTCAAAGTAAAATCCGAGTTTTATGCAACGCAATCGAGCGCTTTGGATGAAATGGTCTTAGATAAATTACTTGATGTAGAAGCAAAAAAACAAAATACAAGCAAAGCCGACTTACTTGCCAAAGAAGTAAGCAACAAAGCAAAAAAAGTGTCTGATTCTGAAATCAAAAAGTTTTACGATGATTATGTTGAAAAAATGAAGGGTAATCCTAGATTTCAAGCTCCTCCTTTTGATGACAATGTTAAAAATCAAATCCGTCAAAGCCTTGAAGGACGTAACAATGCTGAAAGAAAACAAGAATACTTTAATGAATTGACTCATAAACATGAGGTTACCTATTATACTACTCCTCCAAGAATAGATGTCCCTACAGGCGAACTTCCAGCAAAAGGCAATGACAGTGCAAAAGTAACTATTGTTGAGTTTTCTGACTTTGAATGCCCAGCTTGTCGGGGTTCATTTGAAACCGTTGAAAAAGTAATGAAAGAATACAAAGGCAAAGTAAAATTGTATTTTAGAGACTTCCCTTTGAGCTTTCATAAAAAAGCGAAACCTGCACACAATGCTGCACGTTGTGCCAATGACCAAGGTAAATTTTGGCCCTACCACGATGAGCTGTTTATAAGCTCAACATGGGTTCACGCTGCAGATGAGGCTGCGTCCATCGCTGAACTTAAGAACATTGCAAAAAAGCTGAAATTGGATCAAGCCAAATTTGATGCTTGTGTGGATGGTAAAACCCATTACGCAAAAATTGATGAAGACTTTAAAGCTGGTCAACAAGTGGGTGTAGGTGGAACACCTGCCTTTTATGTTAATGGTATCCCTCTCCCTGGAGCGGTGCCTTTTGAACAGTTCAAAAAAACCATTGATGCAGAATTGGCTCGGAACAAAAATTAGTAAATTTGTACACCACACCATATACAAGCAAAAAAAGCCTTGGGCGTAGTAGCTCAAGGCTTTTTTATTGTCCTCAAACTGTACTTTTAAGCCATGGGGTCAATCGGCCTGAACTGCTTTACCCCTATAGAGCGCTATATCATAAATTAAATGAATATACCTTTGGTCATGCGTTAACTGCACATAATCCCCAATGACTTTGCTACAAAAAAAGTCTAGCGCTTTTGGTTCAAAATTTAAACTTAAAGAACCATTAGACCGATTATCTAAAACCTCAATCACAAAATCATGACTGTCATCTGACAATTGATCACTTAATGTCAACACAAAATGCTGCCAACAGACCCAACCCAATTTTTCATTCGTTTTACAGGTTTTACTGCCTGAAGTCTTTATTTCCCATGACGCAACTGTTTTCCTAAAAATACGATCTCTCTTTAGCTCAAAAAGCTCATCCAAAGCTTTTACATAATCAACGTTCTTATTAATAAATTTTACACTAAGCTGGGCATCTTCAGAGTTTTCTTTGTTTAACACAATGACTGAGCTACTTGTTTGTGCATATGCACTGATGGCAAAAAAAATAAAGTATACACTGCAAAGAAAAGTTATTTTTTTCATATCCTTCTCCATAATTTGATCTAGGTCTCTTGTGTTAACAAAACCGGTGCTTTAAAGTCAACGCGACATCATGTAGCTGATCTTAAAAAACATAACATATTCTCAGCTCATACATAGATCTCAACAACATTGTATGCGCTTTCATTGTTTTCTAATCTTTCTTAGCAATGAATGTAAAGAGACAACCTGTTACAACAGATTGTCTCCACAGAAAACTATATTTTAGAACCAGTTAGCTCAGCCTTACAAAGGTAAGCGCTTATTCACTCAATACAACAACACCACCCTTAATGGTTCTGTTGTTATTTGAGTAGTTGCTAGGATAATACACTTCCCACTGAACATTGACCCCTTCTTCTTGGCTTTTTTGATCTGCCAAAGCTTCGCACATTAGTTTAGCGACATTTTTGCTACTTATGTATTTGGCTTTAAACTTACTGTCCAAAGCTTGTTTTTTTTCTATATAAGCTTCGTAAAGTTCTTGATGAACTGCTAAACCAATATGAACAAAGGTTATTTCTCTATTTGCCTCTTGAGCTAAACTAGCTCTTGATGATAATTCATAATTAAATTCATTTTGATTAATAACCGTTAAACCACAGGCTTGTAAGTTATAATAAGTTAACACCTCAGGTTCATCATCATAGTCATAGCCCAAATAAACAAAATCCTGAGTATACACATACATGTCTTCTACATGCGTACACACTTGTTCATGGTGATGTCCTCTTTGCTCACATTCACTTTTTTCTGGAAGATATTTAGCAACAAAGCGTGCAAAAGAACTTTCACTGATTCTATCATCATTTCTCAACAGTGCTTGACAACCGACATGGCTTTGCTGATCAATAATTGTTGCCTCTCCGTCATTTTCAAAGGCATATTTGTGCATGATTCTTTTGGTTTCTTGCTCTTCTTGAATCACTAGATTTTGCTTTTGAATAATACATTGTCCAGCAAAAAGACTGCTCGGTATAACTAGACTTGATAATAATAAACTGAACTTTATAACATAATTTTTCATAACTCATTTCCCTTCATGATTAAATGTTGTCCCGCTTTTACCATGCGATGCGTTATTTTTCAAACTTTTAAGTCAATAGTTTTAACTCTACGCACAACAAACTTCATGAAACTGTTTCAATTTACTGAATTAATTAGAGTTCTTAGCCAGATTATGTCATTATAAAACTGTATAAATCATATAAACCCTTAATTTTATTTTGAAGGATGCATGTATGCAAGACATAAATATTGATGCCATTTCTATTCCAGAAGTTTTACCTTTGTTGCCGGTAAAAGATGTGGTGCTTTTCCCCTCAGTGATTCTACCTTTATTTGTAGGTAGAGAAAGCTCTATTCAAGCTGTTGAAGCTGCTTTATCTAAAGACAGATTGCTGTTTTTAAGTTCACAAAAAGATCCTTCTGCAGAAGTGGTGACCGCTGATGGTGTTTATCAAATGGGTTGCGTGGGCATGATCATGCGTATGCATAAACTTCCGGTTCCTGATGGGCGTATTAAAATTTTAGTGCAGGGTGTCCGTAGGGCCATGATTAAGAAGGTTGTTAAAGAAACCCCCAACTTTTATGCTAAAATTGAACCCATTCCTTTGCCCAACGTTGAAGAACAACGGGTTAAACTTGAAGCCATGATTAGAACAGTCAAGGAACTGTTAGAAAAAATTGTATCGCATGGTAAAATTCTTTCACCCGAAATATTGATTGTCTTAGATGATGTTAAAGATCCTGGCCGTTTGGCAGACTTGATTTCATCTTACTTAGGTTTAAAAGTTGAAGAAGCTCAGCCTATTTTGGAAATGACCGATCCTGGTCAACGTTTGCAAGCAGTGATGGATCTTTTGCACAAAGAGTTGGATATTCTTTCTGTTCAAGAAAAGATTCAAACTGAAGCCCGCGGTGAAATGACAAAGATTCAACGTGAGTATTACTTGCGTGAACAACTGCGTGCTATAAAAAGTGAACTGGGCGACAGCGACCCAAAAACCGAAGAAATTGCTGAACTTTCTGAGCGAATTGAAAAAGCAAGAATGCCCAAAGAAGTGCATGAAGAATCTTTAAAGCAACTACGTCGTCTTGAAGGTATGCATCCTGATGCTGCTGAAGCCTCTATTGTTAGAACCTACTTGGATTGGTTGGTTGAGCTGCCTTGGAAAAAATCCTCTAAAGACAACATTGATTTGGTCAAAGCCAAAGAAATTCTAGACGAAGATCACTTTGATTTGGAAAAAGTAAAAGAAAGAATTTTGGAATTCTTGGGTGTTACCAAACTGAAAAAAACCATGCGTGGCCCTATTTTATGTTTTGCCGGCCCTCCCGGTGTAGGTAAAACCTCTTTGGGGCGTTCTATTGCTAAAGCCATGGGTAGAGAGTTTGGTAGAGTTGCCTTAGGTGGTATGCGTGATGAAGCTGAAATCAGAGGTCACAGAAGAACTTATGTTGGCGCTATGCCAGGTCGTATTATCCAAAGCATCAAGCAAGCAGGGACCAACAACCCTGTGTTTATCTTAGATGAAGTTGATAAATTAGGGTCAGATTTTAGAGGTGACCCATCTTCAGCTTTGCTTGAAGTTTTAGATCCTGAACAAAATTACAGCTTTAGAGACCATTACCTCAACTTACCCTTTGATTTAAGTAATGTAATGTTTATTGCAACCGCCAATATGATTGACACCATTCCTGCAGCTTTGCGAGATAGAATGGAAATCATTCATCTTTCTGGCTATACTTTGCAAGAAAAGTTAGAAATCTGCAAACGTTACATTTTACCCAAACAAATCAAAGAAAATGGTATCCAAGAAAAACATATCAGTCTTGATGACGAAGCTTTGAGCATGGTCATTGACCAATACACACGCGAAGCGGGTTTACGTAACCTTGAGCGTGAAGTTGCATCCTTATGCAGGAAGGTTGCGCGCAAGGTTGCTGAAGGCTTTGATGGTAACAGTAAAATCACTGCCGACAACCTACATACCTATTTGGGTTCCCCTAAATATATCCCTGAAGCTGAGCAAGAAAATAGTCAAGTGGGTGTAGCCACTGGCTTGGCTTGGACACAAGCTGGTGGAGAAATTTTGTTTGTTGAATCCAGCCTGATGAAAGGAAAAGGTATGCTGACCTTAACGGGTCATTTGGGTGATGTGATGAAAGAGTCTGCTAGAGCAGCTTTAACCTTTGCAAGATCCAATGCCAAAGAATTAAACATAAGCGATAAGCTGTTTCAAACCAAAGATATTCACATTCATGTTCCTGCAGGTGCGGTCCCAAAAGATGGTCCTTCTGCCGGGGTCACCATGGCCACAGCTATTATTTCTGCCTTGGTCCAAAAACCTATCAACAGAAAAGTTGCCATGACCGGTGAAATATCCTTACGCGGAAGAGTCATGCCTGTGGGCGGTATTCGTGAAAAAGTTTTAGCGGCTAAACGTGCTAAAATCACCACCATTTTAATACCTCAACACAATGTCAAAGACTTGGATGAAATTCCTCCTGCATACCTAGAAGGCGTAACCATCATCCCTGTTGGCCATATTACTGAAGTTATAAAATATGCTTTTTCTAAAAATCCGAAGTCCAAAGATGCTTTGGTTTATGATGAAAACCGTACCAAAGGCAAAAAAACTGCCCCTAAAAATACATCTATCAGAAAAAAAACCCCGCGGAGAAAGCCTCAGGCAACCGCCTAGTTTATGAATTTGCCTTTTAATCTTCGGTATAAGCCAAAGTACTTTGCGTCTTGCAAAGTACTTTGGCTTTGCTTTCAATCTTTAAATCACAGTCTATTCAGACCTAAAATACCTTCCTCTTCATTATGATTATAGACGCCAGTTTTTTCTTAAAACTTATTATCTTTACTTTGCTTTTAGCTCTTTCAGCTTTCTTTGCTGGCTCAGAATCTGCTTTATTCAGCTTAGGAAAATTACGCGTGCGTAGACTACGATCCAAAAGCCAAAAAACCTATAAAGCCGCAAAAGCCTTACTGGACCAACCCACTAAACTTATTTCTACTTTGCTGATTGGAAATGAAGTCGTCAATGCTGCCATCGGTATTGTTGGAACATCTCTTGTCTATCAAGTTTTGAAACCTTATGTTTCTCCGTCTTGGTTACCTTTTTTTTCAGTGGCTCTGGTGTTACCTATTTTACTTATTTTTGGCGAAATGCTCCCTAAAACTTATGGTTTAAAGCGGCCTGAAATCTTAGCCGGCTTTAATGCCGCTCCACTACAAAAATTTTCTACTCTTATTAGGCCTTTACGTGACCTCATCGTATGGGCTCCAGAAAAGTTACTTCAACTTCTAGGACAAAAAAAACATGATAAAGATTCAATCAGTGAAGATGTTTTTAGAGCCATGGTTGATACCAGTGCTGAAGAAGGCGTATTGGATACACAAGAACAATCCATTATTCATAATGTACTGAAATTGGATGATATTATGGTCAATAAAATCATGACCTCCAAAGAAGATATCGTGTTTTTTTATGAAGATACTTTATTGAGTCAAGTTTTTGATGATCTTCAAATCCATGCTTATTCCAGGTTTCCTATTTTAACTCGAGCTGAACAAGCCGTTTCAGGTGTACTGTATGCAAAAGACCTTCTAAGCTTAGAAAATTTTGATGACAGTCTTACTGCCAAAGCTATCATGCGTAAACCCTTATTTATTCAACCTAAAGCCAACGCCTTAGAGTTATTTACTCTATTCAAACTTAACAAAATGCATTTTGCTGTAGTTAGCAGTGATCACAAACAAGATTTTTTGGGTGTTGTAAGCTTAGAAGATGTTTTAGAAGAAATCTTTGGTGACCTTAAAGATGAACGTGATTTAGAAGATGAGGAAGAACAATGAGTCTCTTGGCTACATTAAGTATTATGCTTTTGTGCATTTTATTGGAGGCATTTTTTTCAGGTTCAGAAATAGCGGTGGTTTCGGTTAATCGTGCCCATTTAAAATTTTTGGTCGACAAAGGCTCTAAAAAAGCCAAAGCCATCAATGAAATGCTGTCCAATCCAGAGTGGCTATTGGGAACCACCCTGTTGGGAACCAATTTTTCTACCATCACATTAAATGTTGTGGCCACCCTCTTTGTTATTGAGCATTTTGGCTCTCAATATGAGTTTTTAACCATTTTGGTTACTGCTCCATTGGTCTTGTTTTTTGGTGAAGTTTTGCCCAAAGCTTTGTTTCAATACTTTGCCGACAAAATTGCCTTAGAGCTTATTTTTCCTTTACGTTTCTTTTCTTGGTTGTTTAGTCCTTTTATTTTTACAACTTCAAAGCTGGTCACTTTGATCAGCCGGGCATTTGGTGTGCATAAAAACAAACGAACGCCTTTGATTAACCGTGAAGAATTGGAACTGCTTTTCCAAGCTTCTGAACAGAGCGAAACTGGCTTGGCCAAAAGCATGGAAAAACAAATGATTGATCGTGTTTTTCATTTTTCTGAGAAAATTTGCAAAGATATCATGATTCCATTGGTTGATATGGTATCCATCAGCGAAAACTCTACCTTAATGCAAGCTAAGAAAACCTTAACTGAACATGGCCATAGCCGTATTCCAGTCTACAGAAAGCGAATTGACAATATTGTAGGTTGGCTGACCCACCATGATTTACTCAATTTAGAAAACCAACACAGCTTGATTACAAAGATCATGCGTAAACCTTTTTACATTCCTGACAATATCAGTATTGATAAACTTCTGATTGATATGCAAAAACAAGGTATTAATCTGGCCATGGTCGTTGATGAATATGGCGGTGTTATTGGTATGATTACCATGGAAGACATTCTTGAAGAAATCATTGGCGATATTGAAGATGAACATGATGAAAGCCAGAACTATGTCTTTGATATTGGCAGTGACAGCCTTTTGGTTTCTGCCAGAATCAGTATTGAAGAACTGAATCAACTGCTGTCTACTCCGATCCCTGAAGGAGAGTATGAAACGCTTGGCGGTTACTTGATTCAAAAATTTAGACGCATTCCTAATCAGGGTGCAAGCATTCAAAGCAAATCCATGCGTTTCATTGTTGAAGAAGCCACAGAGAAATCAATAGAAACCATAAAAATCGTTAGCCGTTCTGGACAAAATGTTCATAAACGTTAGCCTCCAACTCAATCAAAAAAATTTGCTTCTGACTCAAGACTTAGATAAAGCTCATTGAGTGGTTTCTAAAGACACAACTAAAAATTCTTACCCTGGACCAGAACGAAGACAGCACCCACGTATAAGCTTAGACACCATGGTTGACATTGTTTTATCTGATGAAGAGTATTTTTTTGATTTTGCTTTAAATTTTTCAGCACGTGGATTTTTTTTTGAAACTGAAAAAAATTTAACCCTGGGTCAGGAAGTTCGTGTGCTGTTTCCATTACCTTTAGAGAACTGGGTATACCAAGCCACAGCTATACCCATTTGGCATTATAAAAACCCTGACGAAAACAATTACACCCTTGAATCTCCAGAAGGTTATGGTTTTAAAATCACCGCTTTTGCCAGTGAAGAAGATCAACAAAAAATAGAAGCTTATATGCATAATCCACCTGATTTTTCGCAGGTGGATGAAATTGTTTAAATCATGTATTAAGTTTTAGTGATTCAATTCATCCTAGCTTCTAACCAAGGTAGTTCATTTGAAGATTTTTAGAAACTGATATTTTTTAACGACCAAAATACAAACGTCTTAAACACGTTCCCCAGGCTTCTCCAGGCGAACATTTACTCTCATATCCTTGCTGCTGCTCATAGGCTTTACTTTCTCTACGCTCTTTACTTTCATTGAAGCCACTCACACAGTTTTGTGAAGCTGCAGATGAGGCATTGGCTGACGCCGATTGCTTTGCTTGCTCAAGCCATGATGCATGCACTGAAAAAACACTTACGCTTATAAAAAAAAGAACAACTCTAAAATTTTTTGGCAGCATAAAGTCTATTTTACCTGGTTTTTAAGTGCTTTAAAAGCTTAGATTATTCAATTTTATGAGCCAGTTGCTTGAGTATTTTAGGTATGTAATATTTTAAAGCCCAAGTTTGTAATAGTTTAGGAATGCTATTGCCCATATTCAATTGAAAATCTGTATAAAAAATACTGTTCTTTTGCATTGATTTACCTTGATCCAACCAGGCTTTACCAGAAAAATCTTTGAGCATGCCTTGTTGCTGTTGCCATTGAAAAGACTTATTATTTATATCTTGTTGGACAAGAACTTTGGTCCATATGTCACGCCATGGCCACGGACTATCAATTAACAAATAGACCAATGCCGAATGCTCTTTCTCCCAAACAATCTGGCTCTTTTTTATTCTTGGTAATAAATAGCGCAAACTGGTGTAGTTCCCTAAAACTTGCCACATTTGCTCTTGTTGATAAGCATAGTGCGCCTGGGTTTTAATATAATAGGCCGCTTTATGTTTCTTAATTTCAAGTTGAAGTTTTATATCTGACCTATCAGCTGCATGAAGTGAGTTCATCCCCATCCATAGGCTTGATAAAAACCCAAACAAACACAATTGAAGTTGCTTGCGTCTTCTTTTTGAGCTAAATCTTTTGTTATGTCCAATGCCAATCATATTGTTTCTGCTTCTGGCAAAGAATATCATATTGATTGCAAAAAAGGTGATTTGGCAGAACATATTATTTTGGTTGGCGACCCAGCCAGAAGTCAAAAAATTGCTGCCCTTTTTGATAACATTCATTTTGAAACTCAACATCGAGAATACCACAGCTACACTGGTAGTTTAAATGATATCCCCATCAGCGTGATGTCTACAGGAATTGGGCCAGCCAGTATGGAAATTGCTGTTATTGAAGCCTGTCAAGTTACGCATGCACCTACTTTTATCCGCTGTGGTAGCAGCGGCGCTATCTTGGAACATATTAAACCCGGAGATTTAATCATCTCGCAAGCCTCAATGCGTATGGAAGATACATCGCAATTTTTTGTTCCCAATGCTTTTCCGGCTGTCGCTAATTATGAAGTCTGTAAAGCCCTTGAACTCCAAGCACAAAAACTTAAGCTTTCATATCATGTAGGGATCACTGCCAGTGCCAGTGGTTTTTATGGTGCCCAAGGCCGCTCTGTAGAAGGCTTACCTCAGCCTCAAACCTATAGTACTCAACAACTGGCCCAATGGAAGGTCAGTAATTTTGAAATGGAAACCTCTACTTTATTCACTCTTGCTCATTTAAAAGGTTTAAAAGCCGGTGCCATTTGTGCTGCTTTTGCCAATCGCTCAAGCAATACTTTTTTAGACGATACTGCCAGAACAAAAGCAGAACAAGACTGTATCAATGTTGCCTTAAAAACCCTGCTTGATCTAGCGCAACAAAAAATACAGCCATAGGTTTTATAGTTTATGCCCAGCCCTTACCTTGGTGAAATTTTTGCTTTGTCCACCGCCTTAACTTGGGCAACGTCAGTGATTTTATTTAAAAAAGTGAGTGACGATCATGATGCCATGTTCATGAACTTGGGCAAAAACATTGTTGCCATGATTGCTTTGGTCATAACTTTGGCATTGATGCCCAGTATGCTAAATTTCATGCCAAGAAACCATTTTATTTATTTGCTTCTCAGCGGCATTGTAGGCATAGGTCTGGCAGACACTTATTTTTTTAAAAGTCTGCAATATGTGGGTGCCAGCTGGATTGCCTTAATTGAATGTTTGTACAGTCCCTTTGTTGTTTTTTTTGCTTGGGCCATTTTATTAGAACAGTTAGATTTTATGTTTTTTGTTGGCGGCTCATTGATCTTATTAAGTTTAGCTTTGCCTATAATGAGCAAACAGCAACTGGTCATCAGTAAAAGTAATCTTAAAAAAGGTATTTTTTATGGTTGCTTAGCCATGGGTTTAATGGCCATTGCCATCACAGTCATCAAACCCATATTAGAACAATACAGTGTTTTACAATCTTCTAGCATTAGAACCCTAGGTGGTTTGCTGTTTTTAATTGTTCAAAGCTTATTCACCCATAAAAACAAAAGCTTAAATTTAACATTAGATTTATTTAAACGTAGTGGAAAGATGTTTATTCCAGCTGCTTTAATGGGATCTTATCTGGCTTATATTTTTTGGATTGCTGGTTTTAAATACACCCAAGCCAGCAAAGCGGCCTTGCTCAATCAGACCAGCACAGTCTTTACAATTTTATTGGCTTATTTTTTTCTTAAAGAACCTCTGCATAGAGTGAAAGTTGTTTCCATTGTTTTAGCTGCCTGTGGAACTTTATTAATTTTAAGTTAGCTTGGTCCCTAATCTTATCGACCAGGGCCCATTCATCCCTTCCTGTAATACTGTGGTTATCAGATCAATAAATGTACACTGGATAAACAACTGTTTCTAAAGGAAGAACATTAAAGTTTGCATATTCTAAAGGATAAGGAAAATCATAATCCCAACTTTGATCAATTTGTACGTTAACATTGACTGTACTTGTGATGTTAGACCGTAACTCTAAATCATAATCTCCTAAAAACGCTGGTTCACATTGGATAACAATGCTGTTTTCATCAAATGTGAATCCACTAAAAAAGGCATCATAGTAACAACGAGATGTATCATTGTATCTTGAAATACGCTCATAGTTTGGTGTGACCAAATCAAACTCTAAATCATTGGCATAGTATGTTTGATAGGCATCCCAGCTAACAGTGAAGGTAAGTTGCAAATGACTATCCGGCAACACCTCATATTCTTCATACACTTCACCTTCTAGATAAAGTCCACAAGAACTGGCGCTAATCACTAGCAAAACCATAAACATCATACTTAATAATTTTTTTGGGCTTAAGTTGCTTTTTGTCATCATGGTTTTAATTTAACAAAACAAAATGAACCCAAAATGAACATAAATTTTGATTAAAAAATTTGTCATTGTTCAGTATATCAGTACAATAAATTTTAAATTTGATTATCTAATCATAAGAAAGGATTACATTTCATGAAAAAATTTAACTCTATGCTCATGTTAGCTCTACTGTTTTTGATAGCTTCGTGTTCATCAAAATCAAAAGGAGATATCACAGCTGTCAACGTTTTAGGGACAGGTAATTATAGTAACTTGGGTGCTGTAACTGTCACAGATTTTGGTGATGATGAAGAAGAACAAGTCCTTCTTTTGGAATCCAACTCTCCTGAACCAGAAACAGGTGATCCAACAGGGTTTTTCTTTGACTTATTGGGGACTGGTGCCATATCAGACGGTTACAATGATGATACTGGTGATGGTTTTGATGATGCCAGTGAATTTACAATTCTAACTGAAGACACATTTGATGCAGGAACAAACTTTCCCTTTAGAGCTGAAAATGATACCGACCAAGCTTACCTAGAAGATGTTGATGGTGATGGAAACGCCGATCAACTGGTCCTTTTAGCTACTACTGATGGTGGCTTAGAAGTGGTTAGGAAAATTTATGTTTTCCCAAGTTTTGACTGCCAAGGCGATGCTACAGCTTGTGGTGTTGCACGCTACTTGGATTGTGTGACCAACCCTACCATGAGCAGTGCTGATATAGACATCCAAATTGAAAGTGACCTAGGATCAGATGATGATGGAGTGAACGAAGGAACCGCTGATACAACGGATAGCTTGGCTGCTCCCTATTACTTTGCCACCAGTGACCCAGGTGACGATACGAGTATTGGTTATGTTATTGGTCAAGCGCAAGCAGCGCTTGCTCCTGTTTTAGCGCAGTTTGACCCAGAAGATGATGAAGATTTCTTTTTTAATTGGGGAACAGAAAGCATAGCTCCATCTGAAAGAGCCTGTTTCATGCATTATGTGGTTTTAGGCAACACAGAAAATGATAATGAAGCTGGTGACAACCCCGCTTCTGACATTCTTCAATTGGCTCGCGATGTGTATGCAAGCCATCCAAGAGTGGGAATTTTAGCTGCAGAAGATGCTGATATTCGTAACTTTACACCAGCCAAGGACTTTCAAGCCATTGTGGGTGAAGACGATTCCGCCCCAAAAAATACCCGCGTAACCGTTACCAATGCCGATAGCAATGTATCTACAACCGCACTTACAAATGCTAATGGTGCATTTACTGCCTATCTCCATTGTGATGCCGGTGACAGCATAGAGATAACCGCCAGTGGTTTTTCAAAAAGCATCGATTGCTAATTGCCATAAATCATTGTCACGTATAAAAGCCGACTTTTTTACAAAAAGGTCGGCTTTTTGCTTTATAAGCGCCATACATTTACTTTTTAAAATCTCTTATTCTTGATATTGCGTCTAATCCTGTTGAACTTAGGCTGAGATCGAATACGCTCGAATAGCTTTTGATACCCATCTTTGTGCTTTAATGTTATGATTAAGCTTGTGTTCATCTTCACTACTTATAATAAGGTTAAACTATGAAACATTGGATCTATAGCATTGTTATTGCAAGCATGATTTTTTTAGCTCAGGCTGAGCTTTTTGCTCAAAGAAGGGTCTACGCACCTAAAAAAATGTTTGCGCAAGGCACTTTTTTGGTTAAACCAAAAAACCAAAGCTCTCAAGGCAGCTATAAAATAAGTGCTTTAGAACAAAAAGCCATGGCCAAAGCAAGTCGAAACTATCAAGCAAAAGCTTTATCGGCGCACTTGCTCAGCAAAAAAGGCAGTCTGTATATTTTTAAAGTTAAGTTGCGTAAAAGCGGTAAAATTTTCTCAAAAACCGTTGAAGTCCGTGACTAAACAATGGAGGCCTCATGCGTATTGCAATTATTGAAGATGATATCACCATTCAAAACAACTTAAGCCAAGCCTTAAGAAAAGAAAAATTTGCTGTGGATGTATCCAGTGATGGTGAAGAAGGTTTGTACCTCCTACAAGAGTACCCCATTGACCTTGCCATTGTTGATCTTGGTTTACCCAACATGTCAGGCATTGATCTTATTAAACAAGCCCGTAAAGAAGGCTGTAAAACCCCGATTTTAATCTTAACCGCTCGTAGCAATTGGCAACAAAAAGTTGAAGGTTTAGAAGCAGGGGCCGATGACTATGTGGTTAAACCTTTTGAGTTTGAAGAAATATTGGCGCGTGTAAGAGCTCTACTCAGAAGAACCGGTCAATGGACCGATGAAACTTTGCATTGTCCGCCTATAAAATTAAATATGAGTACCCATCAAGTGTTTGTCCATGATGAAACTGTTTCTTTGACCACCCAAGAATTTAAACTTCTCAGCTATCTGATGACCTATGCTGGCAATGTCATAGCAAAAGATAAATTAATGGAACACATCTATGAAGACGATGTGATTCATGAAAGCAATGTATTGGAAGTTTTTATTCGTAGACTTCGTAAAAAACTAGACCCTGACGGTACCCTTAACCCCATTAAAACAATTCGCGGTAGCGGCTATCAATGGATTCTACCTCGACAAAATCCATGAAACAGAATTTTTCACTTAGAAGACGTTTTTTATATTTGTCCAGTGCTCTGCTTTTAGCACTGATTTTTATGAGCACCTTTGTACTGGAGCGTGTCTACCATGAAACGCAACTTAACAGCCAAAAACAGAATGCAACGACTTTGTTAAATTTACTGATAGCTTCTACTGAGTTGGGTTCTAAAAACATATTCCAAGTGGATATAGAAAAATTACCCGAATCATTCTTTAATGGCGATGTTATTGCTCTTATTCAGGAAAGTACCTCCAATCAAATTGTATGGCAAAGCTCTTCAGCTAATTTAGCGCATTTACCTAAAAGCACTTTAGGTTTAGGAGAAGTTTTTTTTAAAAAACTAAAACCCTTTTCACAAACCAAACGTTTTATTGCCAGTTTGCCCATGCAGTGGCAAATTGATGAACAGAACTCTTTTGATATTACTTTTACCGTTTTACAAGATGGCCAAAGTTTTTTAAAACAACAAACCTTTTTTCGCATCCGTGCAATTATTGCTATTTTAATCTTAGGTTGTCTGTTCATTATTCTTCAATATATTTTTGTCAATACTGGCTTTACGCCCATACAAAAAATTGAACATGCCATTCATTTGATTCGTCAAGGCAAAAAAAGTCAGCTTGATGATAAGGCTATTCCCAATGAACTTGAGCCCATGATACAAAGCCTCAACTTACTGTTAGATCACCAAAAAAACTTGAATCATAGTAGTAAACAAGCGGCCGATGACTTGGCACACAGTCTTAAAACCCCCTTAACCGCATTAAAGAGCCAAATTGAATTGCTAGAAGAATCTTCCTCAAGCCAAAAAAAACACCTCAAAGAGCTGATTGATAATGCCAATGGTTTAATTGAAAGAAAATTATCGCTGCTTAAACAGCAGCACCAGTCTGTTTTTATCAATACAATTGAGCTCAAACCCATCATTGAACGCGTTGCCATGGCTTTACAAAAATCGTCTTCAAATGATATTCATTTTCAATTGTTAATGGATGAGCATTTACAATATGCTATTCATCCAGATGATCTCTATGAGTTGATGGGCAATTTATTGGAAAATGCCTTTAAGTATGCAAAACAGCAGGTCTCAGTTGAGGCTACAATCGTTAACCAATCTCTAAAATTAAGCATCCATGATGATGGAGATGGTTTTTCTACTTCAACCCCCATGCAACTGCTTGCAAGAGGCAAACGCTTGGATGAACAGTCTTCTGGAACTGGTTTAGGTTTGTACATCAGCGAACAAATTGTTTTACGTTATAAAGGTAAGATAAACCTTCATAATGACAACGGCGCAAACATAATTATCAACCTACCTTTATAATTCCTTTATCAATTTAAAAATGTTACTTTGCTTTGATGAAATACTTATTCAGAATTATTCCTGCTGTTATTTTATTGCAAACTTTGTTTTTTAAATTCACCGGGGCGCCAGAATCTATTTATATTTTTTCAACTTTGGGTGTTGAACCTTGGGGACGATATCTTTCTGGTATTGCTGAACTGCTTGCGGCCATTCTTATTTTGATTCCAGCTACTACATATTATGGCAGTCTTTTAACTTTAATGATCATGCTTGGTGCCATAGCTTCACATATTTTATTTTTGGGGATTACCGTCCAAAACGATGGCGGTTTATTGTTTATGTTAGCATGTATAACATTTCTTTGTGCACGCCTGAATATTTACTACTTAAAAAAATAAAATATTCCTCCAAGCCTAGGGTACTTGGAGGAATAAGTTAGTCAGGTCTTAGTGGCCTATGTGTATGCCAACACCACTGGTACCAATGTGTAAGTTCCAATAAACATCACTGCCATCATCGTAACATCCATCATCAATGTAATGCACGTGTGCTGGTCTGATCACTCTATGGTATGTGGGTCTGTAATGAACATGCCTACGATATACTCTGCGTTTTACAGGTCTATAGACTGGTCTTACATGCCTATAACTTCTTCTGTGTTGGACCGTTTGCACCGGCTTTTTAGCATAATGTTTATGGACTCTTCTTTTAACTTTGGCTTTATAAGAATTGCTCTGAATTCTCGCTCTTTTTTCTGGTCTTGACTTTGCTTGTGCTTGGTCAATAGGTAAAAAAGCTAAACCGCTTAAACCCATCATCATTATCAATAGTCTTAGTTTCATTGTATCCTGCTCCTTTCCAGTAAGTATTGAGTCTCACTGTATAGCTTCAATGTAACATTTAAAACTGAATACAAAATGAACAGAACCTCTATAGTTTTTTCAAGGCTTGATGAAGATCTTCTTGCAAATCTTCAATGTCTTCTATTCCAACAGATAACCGCAATAAAGCCTGAGATATACCCAAAGACTGCCTTTCTTCTTCACTCATGGATGAGTGCGAACTGGCTGCAGGCCGGGTAATCAAAGATTCTACACCACCTAGGCTGGGTGCATGCTGTGGTATTTTTAAATGGTTTATCAAATTTTGTGCAGCTTCTTTACCGCCTTTAACTGCAAAAGATACCATCCCTGAGTAGCCTTTAAAATGCTGTAAAACCGCTGCATCCTTTAAACCAGGGTAATATACCGTTTCTATGCTTGCTTGTTCTTGTAAAAATTGTGCCAACTGCATCGCATTGCTATTGTGTACACTCATTCTTAAACCTAAGGTTTTTAAGCCTCTTTGCAAAAGAAAACAAGCGTGCGTATCCAATGTAGCTCCGTAAATATCCAAATAGCTTTTACACTGTTTAATTAAAGCTGTATTGGCACAGATCACTCCTGCCACCAAATCACTGTGTCCATTAAGATATTTGGTTGCACTATGAATAATGATATCAAAACCCAATTGACTGGGTTTAAAATTGTACGGCGTTGCAAAAGTATTATCAATCATGCTGAGTAATTCATGCTGGCGACAAAAATCAGGCACAGCCGCTAAATCTCCAACATGCATCAAGGGATTGGTGATGCTTTCACAATAAAAAAGTCGTGTGTTTTGTTTTACCGCAGATTGCCAAGAACTGGGCTGATCAATATCAATAAAACTAAGCTCTATGCCCAACTGGGCAGCTTTATGCACCAAAAAATGATGTGTACCGCCATACAAACCCTTTTGCGCTATAATATGATCTCCTGTCTTGCACTGGCTCATGATCGCTGTGGTCACTGCAGCCATGCCAGAAGCACATAACAAGGCCGCTTCTGTCTGTTCTAAGCTGGCTAATTTTCTGCCCAGGCATTCATGATTGGGAGAATTGTTTAATCGCAAATATTTAATGTCATTGTAGGCTAGGCCTTCTTGCTCAAGATAAGTTGCACTTTGAAAAATAGGCTGTACAACGGCCCCTTCAATTTTTTTATCTTCTCCAGCATGGATGCTTATTGTATTAAAGCCTTTATGCTTCATGTTCTATTCCTTTTTTTGCCAGCATGCTTTGACTCATAAAAAATCGATCCAACTCTAAATTTTTTAAAGCTTTGCGGGCATGGTCATACATCTGTGGATTATGTTTGGCCATGTCTTTAAGTACTTTTTTCATGCTGAAGCGTTTTAAATCAGTTTGCGCATCATCAAACTCAGGATGAATAGGGCAGACTGGACAAGCACAACCCACAGTCTTAAATTGTTTTTCAAGAGAAAATACTTCTATATCTGTTTCTGTAAGGTAAAGCATGGGCCTAATAATATCTGCTTCATGCCCAGCATTGGATTTTAATACTGGCGGCATGGCTGCCATGCGACCACCATAAAACATATTTAAAAATAAAGTCTCAATGGCATCATTTAAATGATGTCCCAATGCAATTTTATTGGCTCCTAGCTTTTTTGCAATACTGTACAAAATTCCCCGCCGCATTTTTGCACACATGCTACAAAAAGTACTGCCTTCCGCTTTTTTCTCAGAAACAATTTCAAACACGGGTTGTCGCTCCAGATAAAATGGAATTTGCAAAAGATCACATTGGGCTTGTAAAACATCGCCTTCTAAGCCAATCAAACCGCCATCAACGGTCACTGCTGAAATAGAAAATCTGTAGGGAGCTTTTTTTTGTATCATTTTAAGCAAATGCAATAGTGCCCAAGAGTCTTTGCCTCCTGAAAGCCCAACCAAGACATGATCATCTTGTTTTAACATGTTATGTTCACTGATACATTGAACCGTTTGTTTACGCAGTTTGTTTTCTAGTATGCTACCAATTGCTTCTTGAGTCATACCCCCCCATAATATATTATTTTAATAGATACAAGCTTACATATGAACTTGATAAAACGCTTAGCGGTATGCAATGCCCCAAGCTTACTCATAGGTACCGGGTACCTTTTTAAAATGCTTTTTTAAGCAAAATTTAACTATTCCTTTCCTTTTATGTAAAAAAAAGTATGAGAGATAAATGGCTGGTTTAAGTGAATATTTTCCATTGTTTTTGGCTGCTTTTGTTCCCTTGTTTGTTGCAATGGATGTTATTGGTGTCTTACCCATTTATATTTCTTTGATTGATGGTTTAGAAAAAAAACATCAGAAAATTATTCTGATAGAAGCCATTATTACCATTGCGGTTTTGGGCACGGTTTTTATTTTTTTAGGCAAAGGTATTTTTAATTTTTTGGGAATCTCTGTTGCAGATTTTAAAGTTGCAGGCGGACTCATCTTACTTATTTTATCCATTTCAGATCTTTTATTTGCTGAAAAAGTCCGGCAAAGACCGGCAGAACAATCCTTAGGTGTTGTTCCTTTAGGTATGCCTTTAATTGTAGGTCCAGCAACTTTAACAGCGCTTATTGTGCAAGTTGATGCAGTTGGAACACCTATTACGCTTGTAGCTTACGCAGTAAATTTAATTATTACTTTTTTAGTTTTTTTATCATCCCAACCGATTATGAAAGTTTTGGGTAAGGCGGGAACCCAAGCCTTTTCAAAAATAGCCAACCTCATGCTTGCAGCCATTGCTGTCATGATTATTCGAAGTGGTTTAAGCGATATGATTTTATCAATAAAAGATTTAATCTATCCCTAATTGAATTTTAAAAACGTCTTCTCTATAAATTGTATTGCTTATTTATATGTTGTTTTCTCAGCCAATATGCCCATTGCTTAAACTTCAATGACGTACAAATTTGTAAAATAAACCTTTCCATCAAGAAAAGTGACTTGTAAGATGATAAAAGCGTGTCAAAAAAACTGTACTACTTACTGTTGTTCATTCTAATTTTGGTCACTGGACTATTTACTCTTTCCACCTTTATGATTGGTATGCGGGATGAGTTTGGCTTTGGTCAATCCAGAACCTTGGCAGCCTTTGCCGAGTTACCAATTTTTGGCTTTTTTTATGCTTGTCTTCTGCGTGATACCTATTTTGAGTTTTCTAAGCGTTATCCCCATACATTAAAAATCCTTCTATTGGTTCAATTAAGTTTGGTATTGGCTTATAGAATTTTAATAAAAAAATTACCGCTCACCCATACATTTTTAACAGAGTTCAATACTGAACATGTTCATTTGGCGGCACATCAACACATGACTTATCCGTTTTATATTACAGGTATTTTGTTTTGCTATTTATGCGCTTTGCTTATTCAACAACTTTGGACCAAACATACGCTCCACAAACCCTTGCTTTATGATTTTATTCTTTGCGCAGTCAGTATGATTGTTTTTACCTATCACATTTTTCAATTTAAGTTTTAAGAAAGCTTAAACATTGAACTATGAGTAGCACTTTTTTGCGTAAACTTTGGTTACATTGTGTCGCAATTTATCTGAATAAAAAATTTCCATTACTACAAGCTATTGAAACTACATTGTTTTTTTACACATTGATTTTGGCATATTGATTGCTAATTATTAAAGTGTTCAATGGTATAAAACTTCAAAGGAGGACTTTGCGGTTTTTTTGAACAACAGAGTCAAGGACCATTCTCCTCAAAAAGGTTCTCAAACTCTTAAAAACTAGGGCACAATGGGGAAAGTAAGTGTGTTGTTTCAACCTCCTTCTCAGCAGCACACTTACACTTTTTAAAGTTCATTTTATCTGACAACTTTTGTTTACAGTTGTTTTTTCCATTTAAAATTCATAAGTTCCGTTGATTTTTTTTAAAAAACTGATGTATCATAACATCATATGAGATGATTTTTATTGGTGATTTTTCAAAGTGAGTATTTAATTTTATCTTGAATCGTTAAATTCACCTATAATAAAAAACAAATATTGGGAACAATTGTTATGATAAAAAAAAGAAACGCTCTAGGATTTACATTGGTTGAACTATCTGTTGTTTTAATCATTATTGGTTTTGTTACAACCGTATCCATGAATACTTATTTTGAACAAATTTTAAAATCTAAAGCTTCTGAAGCCTTTGTCTATTTAAGATCCATTCATGACGCTCAATTTGTTTTTGCCAATCAGATCGTTTATACAAAAGCAAACTTAAGCCAATGTATTCCAGAAAGTCGTTTCTCAAGAATTGCTTCCTCTGTATGTGATAGCGCTACCTACTGTGGTGAAATTAATGCAAGACCCCCGGCAAGAAAAAAACAGTATGTTTATATATACAGTACCTACAATGACAATCTTTTTTCAACAGAAAATTGTGGGCAATCCATTGAATTTGCCCAAGTGGGCAGCTGGGAAGCTTTAGGTTTAAGTAGCGTAAACAGAAACCAAGCCGCTGTCTCACAAATAAATTCTTACAAACCTTCATTGTTAGCAGCTGTTAATGAAAATTTTGGAATCCCCAGCGCACAAGCAGGTCTTTTGGGTAATTTAATTGGTGGGGGTTCAGATGATGATGATGAGGATGGTCTTCTTGGTGGCGATGCCGATGCCGATATTGATGATGGCCTAGGTGATCTCGTAGAGCACGTGGATAACTTATTGGGAGGTGATAATACCTCAGAAGATGATGGCAGTGAAATTGACGCATTACTTGACGTAGCTCTAGGTGATAATAATTTAGGTATTGACGTGGATATTGATCTTGATGGCGATGGAGATTCTTTAATTGAGGGTTCTGCAAGTGGTGAAAGCACTGAAAATGAAAATGGTGGGCAAGATACTTTATTGGATATTGACTTGAGCTTGAATATGCCTGGCAATGGTGGAGATTCAGATCCTGAACCTGATAACGGCCCTGAAGACAACGAAAATGAAAACGAAGACAATGGAGATGAAGCCCCAATTAACAATCAAGAAATTGCTTTGGTTGGAGACAAAATTAACATCATTCGTTTACCCACACCTTTAAACTTCTCGTTTTATGCCGCTCATAATGAACAAATCATGCAGGAGTATGGTGTAGATGATCTTGCAAAAACAATCACCATCTTTGCCATTGCTGATGTTGATGGTGATTACACGGGAGAGCAAATCAGTTTCCCAGAACAATTTGAAAACAATGGCGTAAATCCTATTTTATTGGACAATGTTTGGGTTGTCTCTAGAAGCTTATACATTGATGAAGAAGGTGACATTCAAGTGGTTGGGGGTATTTACCAAGCAAACCAAGGTGAATAAAGGCAATCTATCTTATTAGCACTTACAAATAAAAAACCTCTTGTCTTATTGAGTTAAACAAGAGGTTTTTTATTTATACTATTTTTTTTTAATCGCTACACAATGGTGCCACAATCGGTGACGTTGATAATGAATCTGCTGAATTTCCACCTTCATTTCTAGCTCTTACAACATAACTTACATTAACAACGCCTGGAAAAATGGTATCGGTGAAATAGACAGTGTTGCCTGTACCTGCTGAAGACGGTCTTATAAAAGTTTGTGTTATACCTGTAACAGTACTATCGATATCATAGTGACGAATAAGTTCAAAATCATCCTCATTATTTGATGTGTCTGTCCAACTGACTGAAATTTCACATTCAGTTAAACCTGAAAATGCAGATAAATTAGAGGGAGTGCTGGGAGGTGTAATATTATTATTGATAGGATCACACACATCGCCTATACCATCATTATCTTCATCCGCTTGGTTGGGGTTTGCTTGATTCACACAGTTATCAATATTATTGGTAATTCCATCCCCATCCGCATCGCCAAAAGGTGTTATTATCCCTTCATCCCCAGATTCACCGCATCCATGAATAAGAAATACCCCTAAAAACAACATTATTATTAAATAACTATTTTTCATCATCCCTCTTTAAAGAATAAGCTTTTACTGATTAAAAATCAAGGTCACAAAACCACTTCTGCTTCTAAATATTTGATTTTTATGATTTTTTCTACTTTTTAAATGAGTTTTTTATGCTTAATCTATTGCTTTACGCCTTACTTCTAATCCATCCCGCTTAAT
>DAOLES010000009.1:0-39685 GCA_035326705.1 Oligoflexia bacterium | reverse complement strand
ACGTGGTTTTTTTATGCTTAATCTATTGCTTTACGCCTTACTTCTAATCCATCCCAAAATACCCCAACGGCTTTGAGCATTTGATTGCCGTTTTGGATGAAGGCGTCTTCGTTGAGTGTGGGGTGTTCAAAGTAATATTCTTCTAATTCATCCTGGGTATGGTCTGCATGTTGCGCTTCCAAGCGATCATGGTAAGTGAAAAAACCAATAGACAATTGACTGTTATGTTTTTCTTTGTAGACTTGCAAACCTCTAATCAATTGCTTCCAAAAACCTCTGGCCGCCCAGTTTTCTACAGCATAACTGGCTGCTTGACTGGTTTCGTAATCCTCTGATCCGTAAATCCGCACCAGCTCATCACAAAAAAGTAAAGTACTTTTACAGCCGTGTTTACGCTTTCCTATATCATTAAACCCCAAGCCTAAAGATTCCGCAATACGCACCATCCATTCAAAATGCGCAGCACTGAACCTGAATGTGCCGCCATCCACCGTTCCTTCTGGACTTAATAAAGCAGGATCGTTGGCATTATCATATTCATTACTCACCGCTTGGCTTTCATTGCGTAGTTTTTTTTCTCTGGGTCTAAAAATAACCCCCAGTTCATTGACCAAGATTTCTTTTGAAGCACGCATGGACTCAATAGAGTTGGAGTTGATAACTTTATGCAACTGCGCATGTAAAAACAAATTGGAAAAAACAGAAAACTGCACAATTAAGTCTTTGACTTGTTCTGTAGTAGCGTTCCCCTGCTCAAACCAATGGGTATAGGCATTGTGGGTAATGATAGGGTGATTTAACAATTCATTTTCTATCCGCTGATGAAACCTTAAAAACTGTTGGGCTCGTTCTAATGTATAACCTTTTTCTTGTTTAGCAATAGCAGTCAGTGCCTCTTCTCCCAAACCCACAATATTATTTTTTTGTGCAAATTCTTGCAATGATGCTTCCATAACGACTCCCTTACATTTACATTAGCTGCTAACCTTTAAATAAAGTTTACCTGATCTAGATTAAGCCTGTCAAAATTACAGATCTGCGTTTGTGTTATATTTTAAACTATTGCTTTATAGGAAAGTAACCAATAACTTTTTTGTTGTTTATCCACTTCGATGAATGATCTTCTAAGAGTTCAATTGAATAGCATTTCTCAATATGCTCATCAAGCAAAAGACAGTTGTCTACATCAAAACCGACAATTTCAAATTGATCATCATAATGTGGGCAAGCATTTTTTTCTTGTAAACCCTGTTTAAAAAAATCATCCGTTTTAACTTTGCGTTTTGCTTCAATCTTATTTGACGCCGCGACCAGTATTTTTTTATGGTACTCTTCTATATCATTCGGCATATATCCACCCAAATTGATAAAATAAAGCCTATTTGCCTGCAAATGAGCGTCTTGTTTTGCATTAACAATGTTTATCTTAAAGCCATCAACCTGGGTGACTTCAACATAGGCATCAATATGAACTCCTTTTACTGACCAATGTTGCAAAATTTTTGGATACGTATCTTCTATAGACTTACCAACAGCAAACATAACATCGTGCTGTTCAATATTTCTTCCAGGAGGTGTAGCACCTAAAACAATTAAAAATAGTTTGTGTTGCATAGTGATCTTGTTAGCATGGTATGGACTTACAAACTATAATAAATTTTTATTCAAGCTCAAATGAATGTAAAAAATATTTCTATTTTATAAAGATTAAAAACAAATCTTTAGCCAGTAACCCTCATAATAAAGAGTATTGCTGGTGGATATACGGAATAACCATTAAAAATTATAGCCATGATCATAATTATCCATTACTTTATAATTCACAAGCTCTTCATTTTTGCATCTAAAAGCAATTGAGACTATAACATGGATACAAGGAATAAGGATGTCAAACGAACTAGAAATTAAAGGATTTGATTTTGTAGAATTCTATGTGGGCTCGGCCAAAATGGTGGCTTATTGGTACGCTAAAGCCTTAGGCTTTGATATTCTTGCTTACCAAGGTCCAGAGACCGGTTTTAAAGATAGAAGCAGTTATTATCTCAAACAAAATGATATCAATATTGTCATTACCTCTCCGCTTTCGCCTTCTTTTTGGCAAGCCACCTATTTTCTTAATTTGCATGGTGATGGAGTTAAGCGTTTTGCCTATCAAGTCAGTGATGTTGAAAATCTGTACAATCATGCCTTAAATAGTGGTGGAATACCGGTTTACAAACCTACTCTTGATAAAGATGACAATGGCCAAGTCTTGCATGCCGCTCTCAAAATTTATGATGATACTGAAATTGTTTTATGTGATCGCAGTCAGTACAAAGGTTTATTCATGCCTGGCTATGATCAGCCCCGGCAAAAAATAAGTATTGAACGGCAAGCAGTAGGCTTAAAAAAAATTGACCATATTGTGGGCAACGTTAGGCAGAATGAAATGAATGCTTGGGCTGATTATTTTGTTAGAGCCTTTAATTTTGAACAGTTCATTGAATTTGGCCCAGGTGATATTTCAACGCAGTACTCTGCGCTTTTATCAAAAGTGGTCAAAAGTCATGATTTTGCCATCCGTAACCCCATCAATGAACCTTATGAAGGCAAGAGAAAATCACAAATTGAAGAGTACTTGGATGTCTACCATGGCAGCGGTGTGCAACATGTAGCTTTAGAATCTGATGATATTTTGACCAGCATTCAAGCTTTACGTAACAATGGTGTTGAGTTTTTAACCGTCCCACAAACCTACTATGATGACTTAAAAAAACGTAACCCTGGCATTGTAACAGAAGACATTGATGCTTTGGCTGATTTAGGCATTTTATGTGACATAGAAGACTTGGCCGGTGGCGAAGGCTATTTGTTACAACTGTTTACCAAACCCATTGGTGATAGACCGTCCTTCTTTTATGAAATTATTCAACGGCGCAAAGGCAGCCAGGGTTTTGGTCAGGGTAACTTTCAAGCTTTGTTTGAAGCCATTGAACGTGATCAAGCACTCAGAGGAAATTTATAATGCCATTTTATTATCAACAAGGTGATATTCCCAAAAAACGGCATATTGCCTTTTACAAGGCTGACCAAAAAAGCCTATACCGTGAAGAGCTGTTCAGTACCCAAGGTTTTTCCAGTATATACAGTAATCGCTATCGTCTGGACATGCCCACTAAAGTTAGTTCCATTGCTCATGCTCAAAACTTAATGCAAATGGATGTTTGGCAGGATGCACCTTTGATGTGGCACTTGTTTCATACAGGCCGACAAGAAAATTCTGGTAGTCTTCACCAGGCGCAAACACTGTGGATGGAAAACCATAACTGCACAATTTTAACCAGTTCCCCTACAGAAAACTGCACTGACTTTCACAAAAATGCGCATGAGCATCTGCTTGTTTTTATCCATCGTGGTGATGGAATTTTTTTAAGTGAGTTTGGTGTTATAGATTTTATTGCAGGCGATTATTTAATCATTCCCAAAGGCTGCATTTATCAATTTCAATTCAAGAGTAAAGACAACCGCTGCTTTATGGTTTTGTCTGACACCGCTTTTAACATTCCCAAGCATTTTCGCAATGACATGGGCCAGCTTCTAGAAGATGCCCCTTACTGTGAACGTGATTTAAAACTGCCCACCTTACATGATCCTATTGATCAAAAAGGCAATTTTCCGGTTTATATCAGTTGTAAATATGCTCAAGGAAGAAAAACCTATACGCATGTTTGGGATCACCATCCTTTTGATGTCGTTGGCTGGGATGGCTGCGAATACCCTTTTGCCTTGAACATCAAAGACTATGCCCCCAAAGTAGGTGCCATTCACTTGCCACCGCCCGTACACTTGGTCTTTGCAACCCAGCATTTTGTAGTCTGTAATTTTGTACCCCGCTTGTTTGATTTTTATCCCGGTGCCATACCCGCACCTTATTTTCACAGCAATGTTGATTCTGATGAGGTTATTTTTTATGCTGATGGCGATTTCATGTCTCGTAAGGGTATAGAGCCGGGTTCTATTTCTTATCACCCCATGGGCATTGCCCACGGTCCACAACCTGGAAAAACCGAAGCCTCTATTGGTCAAAAAGAAACGCATGAATATGCCGTGATGGTGGATACTTTTGCGCCTTTGAATTTATCCAAAGAAATTCAAGCTGTATCTGATCCCAACTATTGGCGTTCGTGGAATGAGGACTAAAGTGGAAAAATTAACCTTCCACATTCCTCAACATATTCAAGACTTGCGCGCTTATAAGGCCGGTAAAAGTTTAGAATCCTTGACCGATAAACGTGGTTTGACCAAGTTTGCCAAATTGGCATCCAATGAAAACCCTCTGGGCCCTTCTCCAAAAGCAATTGCAGCGGCAAAAAAATGTTTGGATCAAGTCCATCTTTATCCAGATCCGGCCGCCTATGCGCTTAGACAAGCCTTAGCAAAACATCTTGCTATTGATTCCCATCAACTCATCTGTGGTTCTGGCGTTGACTCATTGTTGGCTTATATTTTTATGGCCTTTAGTGAAAAGAATGAGGTGATTTTAACGTCCAAAGGCAGTTTCATTGGCACCTATGTCAACGCCAAAAAATTAGGCCGAACTTTAAAAACAATTGGGCTTAACAATTGGGCTTATGATCTGGATGCAATTGCTCAAGCCATAACTGACAATACACGTATAATTTATTTGGCCAACCCCAATAACCCTACCGGATCAATGATTACAAAAACTGATCTACAAAAATTTTTAGCGGCTGTTCCCAAAAATATTTTGGTCATCTTGGATGAAGCTTATTATGAATATGCCTGCCATCACAAAACTTATCCCAATGGCATTGAACTTTTAGGAGACTACTCTAATCTTATTGTTACCCGTACGTTTTCAAAAGCTTATGGATTAGCCGGTGCCAGAATTGGTTATGCTATTGCAGATGAAGCCATTATTGATACCTTAAACAAAGTTAAACTGCCATTTGAACCAAGCCGCATGGGACAACACATGGCTATGGCTGCTTTAGAGGACACTGATTTTTTAAGCAGGACTCAAAAGCTTAACCGTGAAGGTTTGGATTATTTTTATCAATCCTTTATTGAACTTGGTTTAACTTTTGTCCCCAATACCGGTTCCAATGCGATCATGCTTTATTTTAAAGATGCACAAACGGCCCAACATTTCTATCATGCCTGTTTTGACCAAGGTTTAATTCTTAGGCCGCTGGGGGCGTTTGGCTTTGATCATGGCATAAGAATTAATACCGGTACGCAAGAACAAAATCATTTTGCCTTAGATGTGATGAAAAAAGTTTTAGGCTTGTATGCAAAGGAGCTCTTATGAAACTCATCAGCTATCTCAATCAAAACCAACAAGAACGTCTTGGACTGTACATTAAAGATGAGGGCTACTATGACATGCATGATACGGCCAAACACATTAAGCTTGATTTACCCCAAGATATGCAAAGTTTTCTTAATCATAATGACACTTACTTTTCTAAAGTTCAAGACTTAGAAAAAATACTCTATGCCGAACCTGAAAAATTTAAACCTGCCGATGTCCATACTTTACTTTCTCCAGTACCTCACCCCCCCTCTTGTAGGGATGCTTATGCCTTTAGACAACATGTAGAAACCATGCGCGCTAATCGTGGTGCAGACATGATTCCTGAATTTGATCAATTCCCGGTATTTTATTTTACCAACCACAATGCCGTGTTTGGTGAAGGCCCTATTGATGTTTACGATGACCACTTGGATAAACTGGATTTTGAATTAGAGATTGCCGCTGTTATAGGCAAGGGTGGAAAAAATATTCCCGCCAACAAAGCAGATGAACATATTTTTGGTTTTATGATTATGAATGATCTTTCTGCCCGGACTTTACAAATGCAAGAACTTAAGCTGAGCTTGGGCCCGGCCAAAGGCAAAGACTTTGCCAATTGTTTTGGCCCCTGGTTGGTCAGCAAAGATGAGCTTAAAGCTTTTGCCCAAGACACCGGTCAAGGTCTGACATACAATTTGGAAATGAAAGCAACACTCAATGGAGAGCTTGTCTCACAAGGCAATATGGATAGCATGCACTGGACTTTTGCGCAGATCATTGAGCGAGTTTCATATGGCGTAAATTTATTTCCGGGAGATATTATTGGATCCGGTACGGTTGGCACAGGTTGTTTGGGTGAACTCAATGGTACCGCTGCTTTAAAAGCAAAGAAAGAAGGAAAAAGCTACGAGCCTATTTGGTTAAAAAACAAAGACCAGATTGACTTAGAGATTACAGGTCTAGGTAAACTTTCTAATACATTGGTCCATCAAAAAGCATCGTACCATATTTTAAAATAGGATTTTTAAACCATGTTAAGCATAGATCCAAAACAGTTTGAAGCCACTTACATTTATAAAATTTTAACCTCAAGCGTAGCCCCTCGCCCTATTGCTTTGGTTTCAAGTTACAACAAGGCTGAGCAAAATAATCTAGCGCCCTTTTCATTTTTTAATGTTTTTGGTTTTAACCCGCCTATCATTGGTTTTTCTCCTACCTGTAGAGGTAGAGATGGCAGCTTTAAAGACACCTACAATAATCTTGTTCAAAGCAAAGAGTGTGTAGTCAATATTGTCAACCACAGTATGCAATACCAAATGAACCTTGCCTCTGGTGAGTATGATACAAATATTGATGAATTTAATAAAAGTGGCTTTACGCCCGTGGACTCACAATGCGTTAAGGCCAAACGGGTGCAGGAATCTCCTGTTCAAATGGAATGCAAACTGAAACAAGTGATTGATCTGGGAGGCCAAAAAGGTTCTGGCAATTTAATCTTATGTGAAGTTGTGCGTTTTCATTTAAATAAAGATTATCTGGATGAAAACAATGTTCCTGATCCAATTAAAATCAATCATATTGGTCGCAATGGCGGCGAGTACTACACTCATGTTAATTCTGATAGTTTATATACTTTAAAAGTTAAAAAAGGATGCTTGGGTATTGGCTTTGATGCTTTACCAGCCTTCATCCGCAATAGCACTATCTTAACCGGCAATGAACTGGGGCAACTGGCCTCGGTGCAAGAAAGACCGCAAAACAAATTGGATCTTAAGATAGACAACCTTACGCTTGATAATTGCCATGAGACGATTGCAAATGCCATTGCAAACAATGATATCGATTTGGCTTGGAGGATTATCAATGAGCTGGATCAATAAACTACTCTTTATTACACTGTTATTTTTTTGTAGCAGTTTATTTGCAAGAGAAAAATCATTTTGGGACTTTTCTCTTAATGGACAGTTGTATCCTGCTGGCTTTATATCTACTGTTTCTGCGCAAAAAAGTATTGGTTTGCAAAGCTTAATTGGCTTACGTTTGGGACACAACCTTTTACGGCATGGTAACTTGGGTGTGCAAGACAATGAGCGTGGTCACGGTTTTGGTTTTTCTATAGATTACACGCATTATCTTAAAAAGAATCATATCAGCCAATGGTATGCAACGGTAAGAAACGACATCTGGTTCAATAGCGTTGATTGGAAAAACAACTTGGACCAGCCCAGTGAAACATCTGGGAATACGGATATCATTGTTGCTCAACCCACTTTAGAAATAGGCTATACCTTTATCAACAACAAAAACTTTTTTATCCGGCCTAATTTAGCCTTTGGTGTAGAAATTAATGTAGACACCCAAGGGGAAGATGTCGGGGAAGGAATGATTGGCTTAATCGGTATAAGTTTTGGCTGGCGTAAAACATTCCAAAAATCACCCTATATGCCTACATTTTATCTACAACACTAAATCTTTAGAAAAGCAAAAACACTTGCTTGGCCAGATGTAGATCAATTTGACTGGCCTATTGGATTTAAACATTAATTTTTATTTTATTGCTCTGTTGTTTTCCTTTAGATGCTTATATTGATGTCACTCTATGTATCATTGTGTGCAATTTTTTGACGCAGAGAATTAATAATTTTATCATTTACATAATTTTAAATTATCATAAAAATTATTAATAAAAAAAGTGTTTACATTAAGTTTTTTTAGTTGTAGCTTGTTTATACGAAAGGCGGATAATTATGAAAATTACTAAAGATATTTTTAGAAATGTACCTTGGTAGGATTTCTAAATTAAGCCAAAGGCCTCTTGATTTGAGTTTATTTCTGAAGTCAAGAGGCCTTTGGTTTTTTACACTCCTTTCAGCTAATAAACTTTATGCTAGACCCATTGATAAAAGAGATTCTTTCTTGTTCTGAACTTCAAGCTTGGCCTGATTTAGAAAACATATTGGCCAAAAGAAAACCAGGAACCATTGCTTTATTTAAAATTGCGTACGAAAGTACTGCTAACACTCAAATTGAAGCTTTAGCCATAGAAGCTGCCATTGTGTGCTTTATTATCAACTGTATCCTTATTGATGATGTCTTAGATAAGGATGAAAAAGGCATTTGGCAAACCTACGGAGCAGGAAGAGTTGCCAATTTAGCTGCCGCCTTGCAAGCACGTCAACAAACACTCATCCATCAATCAAGTTTTTCGGATCATCAAAAACAAGAAGTCATGTTTCATTTAAATCAGATGAAGCTAAAAGAAGCACGTGCGCAAGAGCTGGCCACCCGCAGTCCCTTAGATTTGAATCAATATTGGGATATTGTGCATGGAAAGAGTGGCAATGTTTGCGCAACGGCCATGCAGCTGGGTGGATTATTGGGTGGAGCAGATCAAAGCCAAATAGAGGTATTGTACACAATTGGCAAAAACCTTGGAGAAGTTGGTCAAATATCCAATGACTTAAGAGGCGCTTTTGATGAAAGCATCAACCCAGATTGGGCCATGCCCGGTTGTAGCTTGCCTATTTTAATTGCTTTGACAAGCCAACATGCTCAGTTGAATGCATTAAAGCAACACATTGATAGCGGCATTCATAACACAACTGAATTGAAAAAAGTGCAAGATATCCTTTTAGAGTCTGGAGCCGTAAGCTTGTGCTGCGATCATATTGCACAACGTTTAGAGCTTATGTATGAAGGCCTATGTCAATGCACTTTAGATAACAAAACCCATCTTATTAAAAACATTGGTGAAGACATCCAACATGCAATTGCATGGGTCAGAGATCTTGATATTGAATTACTCAAAAAAACCACACAAACCTTAGATACTCTACATGAAAAACTTGCTGCCTTAGAACTTTAATTAAACTTCACCAAAATTTTTTATCTTTAAGTAAAGCCATGAGCATTTTAGACGCTTTTACATGCAGTGCTTTTGAGTACTTTAAATCGCTGGTGTAAAAGTCCGCTACTTTTTTAATGCCGGCTTTTTCTAATTTCTCCAGCATGCCCGGAAATTCTCCGTATCTTTTCCATGAACGCTCTTCAAATTCAGCATACAAGTCTAGTGTTTCTTTGTCTGAACGTTTTACATATTCTTCCTGATGAACCACTGCTTGTAAAGGCAATCTGTAGCGTACTTCTTTGATATCTTCATTGGGATAACCCATCACCAGACTGGTAACAGGAATAACATAATCAGGTGTTTTTAAAATTTTACAAATTGTATCACTGCTCCACAATGTGGTACCCATATAACAAATGCCCAAACCATGCGCTTCTGCTGCAACTGCAATATTTTGTGCGGCTATGACTGCATCCACAGCGCCAGTGAGAAAGCCGGCAAAATCATCAAAGCTAAGTTTGGCTTGATGCGCTTTTAACCACGATATGGTCCGGTAAAAATCAGCACAAAAGGTAAGCACCACTGGTGCTTGCAGAACCATGCTTTGTTGATAGTGGGCTTCATAAAGTTGCTGTTTTTTCTTTGCATCTTTGCTGACAATCACTGACCAACTTTGTAAGTTCCCGGCACTGGATGCCCTTTGTCCACTGAGCAAAATGCTATTCAACAGATCATCATCAATAGGTTTATCTGCATATGACCTGATGGACTTATGGTTTTGCAAATGCTCAACTACTGTTTTTCCTAAATTTTTTTGCATTATGTGATTTTAAATAACACCCTTTATTTTTTGTGTAAAACTCCATTCAAAACCGGATTATTTTAAAACAGCTTGTTATTTTTAAATGGTTATTTTTATGATAGAGATAATGCATTGGATATGAGATGCAGGCACTTTATACACATTTAAAAAAACTAATTGTTTTTATTGTAGGATTGACCATTATTATTATTGGCATTGCCTTGCTTGTTTTACCGGGGCCAGGTCTTGTGACCATTGCTGTGGGCTTAGGTGTTTTGTCTTTGGAATTTGTCTGGGCTAAACATTTATTTAAAAAAATGAAAGCTTACAGCAAAGATCAATTGGATAGTTTACAAAATAAATTGGATAAAAAAAATAAACCATAATTAATCCTTTTTGAAAGAGTAGCCCCTTATGTACAAAACCATCATAGAGCCGTTTAGAATCAAAACCATTGAACCCATTAAAATGACCACGCAAGCACAACGGCAAAGCATTTTAAAAAACGCCCATTACAATTTATTTTTGATTAAAGCTGAAGATGTTATGATTGATTTTCTTACCGATAGCGGCACCGGTGCCATGTCTTCGGCACAGTGGGCAGCCATGATGGAGGGTGATGAATCTTATGCTGGTAGTCGTTCTTACTATGCATTTGAAAAAGTGGTCTCTGACTTAACGGGTTTTAAGCATATTTTTCCTACCCATCAAGGACGTGCTGCAGAAAGAATTTTATTTTCCGTTATTGGCGGTCCAGATAAATTTATTCCCAACAACACACATTTTGATACCACTCGGGCTAACATTGAACATACCCATACAACGGCTGTAGATCTTATGCCTGAAAGTTCTAAAGATACCCGCACTTATGCCCCCTTTAAAGGCAATATGGATGTTGAAAAATTAAAGCAATTCATTGATGAAACCGGTGCAGATAAAATACCTTTATGCATGCTCACTGTTACCAACAACAGTGGTGGTGGCCAACCGGTATCCATGCAAAACATTAAAGAAGTAAGAGCCGTGTGTACACAATACAACATCCCTTTGTTTTTGGATGCCTGCCGTTTTGCTGAAAATGCTTATTTTATTAAACTGCGTGAAGAAGGCTATGCCAACAAAAGCATAGAGGCCATTGCCAAAGAAATGTTTTCCTATGCTGATGGCTGTACCATGAGCGCTAAAAAAGATGGCATGGTCAACATGGGGGGATTTTTGACCTGCAATGATGATAGCTTGGCTGAAAAATTTCAAGAACTGGAAATTTTAACCGAAGGCTTTCCCACCTATGGTGGTTTATCTGGCCGTGATTTAGGGGCTTTAGCGCAAGGCTTAAAAGAAGTTTTAGAAGAAGACTATTTACAGTATCGGATTCAATCTACTCAATACTTGGGCAATGGATTAAAAGCGGCTGGTATTCCTATTGTTGAACCCACTGGTGGTCATGCGGTCTATATTGATGCCAAAGCATTTTTACCTGAGATTCCAGCACATCATTTACCCGCCCAATCCGTAGCCAATGCACTCTACATATTAGGCGGAATCCGTGGCGTAGAAATTGGTACCTTGATGTTTGGCCGACCCAATCCTAAAACGGGTATAGACACCCCAGCCCCCATGGAATTGGTGCGCTTGGCCATACCCAGAAGAATGTATACCCAAAGCCATGTGGATTATGTTATAGAAGTAGCCCATGAATTGGTTAAACAAAAAAATAGCTTGCAGGGCTATACCATTACTGAACAAGCCAAAAGCCTCAGGCATTTTTCTGCCAAGCTTGCGCCCTTGTCTTAGTTTAAGTTTAATTTTTTTATTGCTCAGTTGTTTTAATATGCTCAGCTATGCTCAACAGCTTATTTATCATCATCAATGTAGAACCAAAGCCTCTTGTTTTTTGCAACAGTCTTTTACACTCAACGGCAAAGATTTTTCATTTTCAGCTTATTACACTGGCTGGCCCAGAAGAATCCAATTAACCCTCAATTCATTTTCTCAATGTGTCCTTGAACAAACTGAGCAGGCATTGATCATGGATTTTTCAAAAGCAAATGGCCTTTATAAAACTTGGCATGGGGAAACGATTAATTTTACAGATATTGAGTTTGATCTTTTTACAATGGTTGATCAATACAAAAACTATATTCAATTTAAGCTCAGCCCAAGGAATAAACCGTTTAAAACACTGGTTACTTTTTACATGTACCTGTGAAACAACGCTATTTTAGTCTTAACAATAAAACTCTGGGGTTTGAGCCACCTAAATAGCTTGAATAAATTTTTCTATAATTTTAGCTTGCGAAAAAGCCGCTTCAATCTCTTTGCTGCCGGTTGGGCTGGTCACATTGATCTCTGTAATATGATTGCCAATGATATCCATCCCCACAAACAACAAGCCCCTTTTTTTCAATTCAGGTGCTACGCTCTTGCATAACTTTAAGTTTTCATTGCTGATTGGCATGGCCACGCCCTTGCCGCCTGCCGCCAAGTTAGCCTTAAAAGATCCTGCTTTTGGAAATCGTCCAAGAACATAAGGAATCACTTCGCCATGCACAATAAAAATCCGCTTATCCCCATCTTTGATTTGTGGCAGATATTTCTGCAGCATGACGGTTTGGCTAAAGTTTTGTGTTGCTTGTGCAAGAATAGTTTCAAAACCAGTTTTATCTTGGTCTACAATATCAATGCCTTGTCCGCCCATACTGTCCATTGGTTTAACCACTGTTTTGCCCTGCTCTTTAACAAATGCAAAAAGCGCCTCTTTATTTTTAGTGACTAACGTTGGTGCAATATATTTTGGAAACCACTGAATGAACATTTTTTCATTACAGTCCCGTAAACTCTGAGGATCATTGATCACTTTTACACCTTGATCTTTGGCCATATCCAAAACATAGGTGGCATAGATGTATTCCATGTTAAAGGGTGGATCAACGCGCATTAAAATACAATCAAAGGCTGTGATGGGCATCAACTGTTCTTGTTCAGCTGCAAACCAATGCTGTTCATCTGCATAAACTTTGACTTTCTTGCCCATGACTTTAGCTTGGCCACTGATGACCAAAAGATCTGAAGACAAAGCATAAAAAACTGTAAAGCCCTGTTTTTGTGCTTCCAGCATTAAGGCAAGGCTGGTGTCTTTCTTTGGGTTGATTGTTTCTATGGGGTCCATCACCACTAACATTTTTTTCATAATTTTTAACTTACCTTATTTTTTATGGCTCTTGAACTTTCTCAATACACTGCTCAATATAAGCATTGATTTGTTGGGCATGGCTTAAGTTAATTAAATGCCGGGCTTTGGGAAGAAAAAGATCCTCTGGACCAAGCTCTTTATCCAAATAAACAACCGTATCTCTTCCTCCATGTGCTCTAAATACAGGACATGGATATTCACCTTGAAAGCCTGTTTTAATCCACGCCGCTGCCGCTTGCGCCTGCCATTTATAAAAATCTATTTCTATTTGCCGCGACATGTGCTGCAATAAATGCTTGTGTTCTTGGGATAAACCCTCAAACCATGCAACCCAATGCGGGGAACAATAGCGGATCATTTTTAAAATAGGGTTTGGTAAAGCTTGGCCTATTTTTTCACCCCATTGATGCAAGTGCTGTTTGGGCATAGGATTTTGCAAACTTCCTAATAAAATCAAAGCTTTAGCATCAAGGTATTGTGCCATTTCTTGGGCCAGCATGCCGCCTAAGGACATCCCTAGCAAAACATACGGCTGTCTCAAATTGCTTTTGATCTGCTTGGCCCAACGCAAACTGTAAGCTTCCAAGCTTTCTTGGCTTTTGGGCTTTAAAAAATCCGGGATGTACAAACGCTGTGCAAAATAAGCTTGCTGGGGTTTAAATACCAGTGCGTTAGCGCCTAAACCGGGGATACATACAATATTCATCACTTGTTTTCTCATTAAAATAGGGTTGAATATAGCAAAACACATCAAGTCTTGGTATATTCCTAAGCTTAATATCATTTTTTTATGACATATAAATGTAGAGTAAAAAACCATGGGAAAACACAAAAAAGAACAAACTGTTGAACACGACGTTGAAGAGCTAAAAAACGCTGAAGAAAACACACAAAACATTGAAGACGACGAACAAGACCAATCTTTTGTGGATTGGTATGATCGTTATGTTAGATTGAGTGCTGATTTTGAAAATTTTCGTAAGCGGGTACAAAAAGAAAAATCAGACCTTATCAAGTACGGTCATGAAAGTTTGATGATAGATTTATTGCCAGTTATCGATAACTTTCAACGTGCTGTAGAGCATGCCAAACAAGCCAAAGACATTGAAGCTATTCAAACCGGTATTCAAATGATTTTTAATCAGTTGATTAATAATTTAGAAAAACAT
The DNA here is from genome assembly GCA_035326705.1 of Oligoflexia bacterium. Classification (NCBI taxonomy): domain Bacteria; kingdom Pseudomonadati; phylum Bdellovibrionota; class Oligoflexia; species Oligoflexia bacterium. The sequence continues at coordinate 25,378 of DAOLES010000009.1, read as the reverse complement.
GGTGTCAGCTCAAAAAGTGCAAAAGGCAAGGAGTTTGACCCCAATCAGCATGAAGCCATCAGCCATGTTGAATCTGATGATGTTGATAGCAATCATATCATTGAAGAAATGCAAAAAGCCTATTTTTTACATGATAAACTCTTGCGGCCAGCTCTGGTTTCTGTTTCTAAAGGACCTGCAACACAAAGTGACCCTTCTACAAAAGAAAGTTCAGACCCTACTCAAGAGGACGATTAGACTTGATGACAGTAACACACCCTAATTTTATTGGATACCCCCACAATGAGTAATAAAAAAGTATTGGGCATAGACTTGGGAACTGTAAACTCTTGTGTAAGTGTTTTTGAATCTGGTGAATGTAAAGTTATTGTCAATGAAGAAGGCTCTAGAACTACACCTTCTGTGGTCTCTTTTAAAACCATTGAAAATTATGATGTAGGTCATCCAGCAAAAAGACAAATTGTCAGCAACCCTAAAAAAACATTTTATGCCGTTAAACGCTTATTGGGTAAAAAATTTAATAGTGAGGCAGTAACAACAACTCAAAAAACCGTTGGCTACACCATATCTCAATCCAAGAATGGTGATGCCCGTTTAGAATTGGATGGTGAGTTGATCAGTCCACAAGAAATTTCTGCCAAAGTTTTAGAAAAAATGCGTGATATTGCCAAAAGTTACTTTGACGAGGATATCAATGAAGCTGTTATTACTGTACCCGCTCACTTTGATGATTTCCAACGCTTAGCCACAAAAAATGCTGCTAAAATTGCAGGCCTTAATGTTCTACGTATTATCAACGAACCTACCGCTGCTGCCTTAGCCTATGGCTTGGATAAAAAAGTCTCTGGTAATTTTGTTGTTTTTGACTTAGGGGGTGGAACCTACGATGTCAGTGTTTTAGAAATTAACAATTCTGTTTTTCAGGTCAAATCAACCAGTGGAGATAATTTTCTTGGTGGTGAAGACTTTGATCATAAAATTGTTGCTTGGATTTTAAAGCAATTTAAACAAAAAACGGGCATAGATTTAAGCTCTGACCTTTCTGCCATGCAAAGAATTAAAGAAGCTGCAGAAAATGCCAAACATGAACTTTCTTCGGAAACACAAAGCAATATCAACTTACCTTTCATCACTTCAAAAGATGGTGACGCTCAGCATATTCAGCTTGATCTTACTAGAGCTGAGTTTGAAGACATGGTTAAAGATTTAATTAAAAAACTTGAAGGTCCTGTTTTTGACGCCTTAAAAGATGCTAAACTTTCGGTCAAGGATATTGATGATGTCATTTTGGTTGGTGGAATGACTCGCATGCCTAAAGTCATTGAAAAAGTACAAAACATGTTTAACAAAGACCCTTATCGAAAAATCAATCCAGATGAAGCCGTTTCCGTAGGAGCTGCAACACAAGGAGCTATCATTAAAGGCATGTTTGATGAGGTGGTACTGCTGGATGTAACTCCATTATCTTTAGGTATTCAAACAGAAGGTGGCCTTTTTACGGCGCTTATTGAACGCAATTCAACCATACCTACCCAAGCCTCTGAAATTTTTTCTACAACTCAGGATAATCAAGAATTTGTTGATGTTCATATTTTACAAGGTGAGCGTGAATTTGCTAAAGACAACTTATCTCTTGCCCATCTTCGGTTAAGTGGTATCCCTCCTGCCCCAAGAGGAGTTCCTCAAATTGAAATTACTTTTAATATTGATACTAATGGCTTACTGAGTGTATCAGCCAAAGACTTAGGCACGGGTGAGATGCAAAAAATGGAAATCAAACCCACCAGTGGTTTGACAGAAGTAGAAATTAATAAAATTATAGAAAAATCACATAATATGGCTCAACGGGACAACGAACTGAAACAGCTTGTTCATGAAAAAAACAAGCTACAAAGTTTATTGTATTCGATTGAACGTTCAGTTAAAAAACTTTTTTCTCAATTGACCTCTGAGCAGCAAGAAAATTTTCAAAATATTGTACAAAAAGCCCATGAAGAACTTAAAGGCAATGATATAGATAACATTAAAAGATGCATTGTTGAGTTGACGGAAGTGTCTCACACGATATCCAGCACCTTATATCAATGATGCTTTTTTATTAATCTTAATTAATTAGGAGACCCCACATGATGAAAAAAAACATTCTTTACCTCACACTAATCTTGATTCTTTCATCATGTGCAACAAGTAAAATGGTGGTCTACAATGGCGTAAAAATGCCTGCCAATGAAGCCGCCAGGCTGCATTACGCCGAAGCAGAAAAACTTTATCAGTATAAAAATTATGCTGCTGCTGATGAAAAATTTAAAAATCTAATCAATGAATTTAAATACAGTGACTACGCGGATAATGCCTTATGGAGAAGAGCGCAAATCGCTGAGTTACTGAAACAATATGATAGCGCTTATGTTCATTTACAAGCTTTACTTCAAAACCACCCTGATAGTGACTTAAAATATAAGGCTCTTTACAAAACCGGTGAATATGCTCTTAAAAATAATGATGAATTGCTAGCATTGAATTATTTTTCAAAAATCCCTTTGAGTCAAGTTGCTTTATCTCGGCGTTCGTTTTTAAATAACAATGTTGAAGCCTTGGCCAATAAAAATAAGGACTTTGCAAGCCTTGCATCTTGGCATATTTTAAATTTTTATGATGTCAATAGCAGTCCCAGTTATAGAATTAATATACAAAAAAAAATCGTTGATAGTATTAGCCAAATTAACACTATTGCAGAGCTGAATACTGTTGTTTATCCTGACAATCAAAACTTTCCAAAAGGTTATTTGGCGTTTCAAAAAGCAAAAATTTATTTAGATCAAGAAAACAATGAACAAAAAAGTAAACGTGCTTTTTTTGATTTCATTGCTCAATACCCTAATCATAGCTATATCCCAAAAGCTTACAGTTATTTAAAAAGCATGGGAGAAGATAGTACCGCCCGCCACTCAGATGAAACCATTCATATTGGTTTAATGGTTCCCTTAACTGGACCCAAAGCTCATATTGGCCAACAAATCAGTAAAGGTGTCATTTTAGCGCAAGATATTTTTCAAGCGCGTTATCCCAATGCACCAAAAATAAAATTATTAATTCAAGATACCAAAGGTGAAGAGCAGCAAAGTGTTATTGCTTTTGAAAAGTTGATGCAAAATGAAGTAAGACCTACACTGGTTATTGGTCCTTGTTATGAAAACACAACTCAAGCAATTGAACCTTTACTTGATGACTATAGAGTGCCCGTTTTCTCATTGAGCTCTTCAGAGAGCATCAATTTAAATAACGCTTGGTTACTCAGAAACAGTTTAACCAAATCAGAACAAGCTTTAGGTCTTGCATATTTGGCTAAACATGTTTTGCAAATTAAACGTGTCGCTGTTCTTTACCCAGATAACAGTTATGGTCAAGAGTTCCTTCAATTATCAAAGGCCGCATTTAAAGACTACAATATTGATTTGGTCAAACACGAATCCTATCAAACTGATCAATCAGACTTAACCACTGCAGTTCGTAAGTTGGTGGGAATCTTACCGCATGAAGATAGAAAATCAGAAATTTGCCCTGATTACGTTGCTCAAGAGAGAACTAAAAGATGGTTACTTAAACCTTCAACCAAACGTTGTTATGCAAAAGACAATTTACCCCCTATCATCAACTTTGAAGCCATCTTTATTCCCGACGGTGCGCAAAGAGCCAAGAGAATTTTCCCAACCTTACGTTATTATAATGTTTCTGGAGTAACGCTATTGGGAACCAATCTTTGGGATACAGATGATTTTATTGATCACAACATTAAAAATGCAGCTCAAGGCAGCATTATACTTAGCGCATTTTATAAAAATAAACGTGCCCCACATGTACAGTCTTTTGTGCAAAATTTTTACAACAAATTTAAGAGTGAACCCGGTATTTTATCCGCGCAAGCCTACGATACTGCTTCCATTGCTCTATCCACTATTTTCAACAACCCACCACGCTCAAGTGCAGACTTAAATAGAAGCTTACGCCAAATAAAAAACTTTGCTGGCGTCACCGGTGAAATTTATATCAACAACAACGGCGAAACCCGAAGAAAATTAACCCCTTTGTTAATTGACGGCGATAAATTTAAAGAGTTGTATTAAATCGCTAAGGGTTTATGATAAGATCTGTTTGTGCAGACCCAAAAATCTAGTTTACACATCCGTTTTATTTCAGGCCCTTTGCATGGAAAGTTATTAGAGGTCAATCAATTTCCTTGTGCCATTGGCCGCGAACTGGATAATGATATTGTGTTAGCAGATGATAGGGTATCTAGATACCACGCTTCCATAAAATTAATCCATGACGCCTATTATTTATATGACAACAAAAGTCACAATGGAACCCTGCATAAAGGTCATAGCATTGAAAAATTATGTCTTGAACAGGGTATGGAGTTTCAAATTGGTTTCTCAGTACTAAAAATTGAAACCCTTATTTAAAACAAAAGTTCATTGATCACTTTAAAACTGCTCTGGCCACTACCGTATACCTTGTTTTTCCATGCAAAACTTGCGTATCGCAACAATAGTTAACACTTTTTTGTAAACAGAAGTTATTATCATCACTTAGTGCTGTTTTTAGGCATATACAGTGTTTTTTACTGCAATAGGTGTAATCTTGCTCACTTTAATGATATTTTAATTCAATAAATTCAACAACTTACATATAATATTTTGGCATTGATATTGCTAATATATCATGTAGTGAGTAAACTGTTTCTAAAATCCTGCCTTATTTTACGCTTTAAATGCTTTTGCATTTGTTTAAGCGGTATTGCACTTGCACAAAGCAATGCTGTTTACCAAAAAATGAAGGCTGCCAATAAAAATGCCACTTTGCAAAAAAAACATATCCAAATTCAAGCAGATCACATGGGCATTAGAGTGCAAAATCATAAGTATTTTCAGTTAAGCGCCAGAAACCAATTGATTGTTAGAAAAGACCGCTTTTTAAACAAGCTTTATCATAACCAACAAGACCTTGGCAGTCATGAAAGCTCTTTGGCTTTTGAGTTTGTTAACCAAAGTTTTACAGGCACTAAACTTTCTTCACATTTTATCAATTATAAAAAAAGGCAAGCCTTTAATTCTTTTAACTTCCGAGACACACGCAATGATCAACAACACATCAGTTCTTTCACCATTGCCCAAGAATTAACCCAGGATTTGGGAAATCATCTTAAGTTTAATATTTTAGCCGGTGCCGCGCATTGCAACGATAGCCTCAGTGGCAGATCGTTTATTACACCCGCTGCTAACATTGGAATAAGCTATGATTCAGATGAATTTAAGTCTTCTATCAATTATAGTTATGGCCCTGATAGCATCAATGTACTATCACCATTTGAAGGGGCTCAAATCAACAAAAGTATTGCTTTGAATACAAGGGTAAAGTTAAACAAACGCTTAGACTTAAACCTTGATTGCCAACACATTCAATCCAGACAAATTTTAGACAGCCAACAACGTGATAAAAGTATTGTCTTAGCCAAAGCGAGTTTGAGTTATAAGATAAAATCAAAGTTAAGAGCTAATGTTCATTATCGTCTAGTTGATCAAGGTCTTAATAGCCTTGATAGCTACCAAGGTACAAAAACTTCTTTCTCATTATCTTACGCAGCGTTCTAATTTTTTGTTGATGGGGGATCCTTTAGCAACTGTAAGACACAAGGTCTAACAGCTGCTTATGCAAAGCCCCCCCTTCTTAACCAAAAAGCGTTGTTTTTGGTCAATTTAAAGCTATACTTGTCAAGAGCAAGGCTTTAGCCTTGCGATGGTCTAGTATAACTTATGCCGCTTTTAGCGGCCAACCTAACCAGGTCGACATCAATATAAAATCTCGTCTCCTTTAATTATTAGATAAATTCTTTTTTTTCTTACATAAAAACATACTGTATCCCAAAAGAATAACTGTAAATACAGTATAGGCAAGGTATGCATAGATATCTGAGGTCATGATTGCTCCAATTGTTGTTGCTTTAATTGTGCTTCTAGTTTAAACAACTTAAACCGCTCCCACCACATCATTAAAAAAACAAAAATTAAACTGCACATCATCAAAAGCAAAGCTTGTTGCATGGAAGTAGGAAGACCATTCTTTTCACTGATAACACTTGGGTGTATGCCTCGCCATAATTTTACTGAGTAATGAATCAAGGGAACATCTAAAAAAGCAATGATCGCAATAACTGCTGCAATACGTGTTTCCTGTTTTTGACCTTTTAAGTACTGCCTTAAAACCAAATAAGCCGTATACATTAAAAACAAAAGAAAAGTTGTTGTTAAGCGGGGTTCCCATGTCCAAAATGTACCCCAAATAGGCTTGGCCCATAAAGGGCCCGTACATAAAACAATGCAACAAAAAATATAGCCAACTTCAACACCAGCATAAGCCATGTGATCCCATACTCTTTTTTTATCCCACAGGTGCATGATAGATGTTACAAATGCAATAAAAAACCCAAAATACATGGTTATGGCACTGGACACGTGAATGTAAAATATTTTTTGTACAAAACCTTGGCTCTGTTCTTCTGGTGTAAACACTAAAACATACACTAAACTCAATACTAACATTAAAGCAGATAAAATTTTTAACTTCATCATTCCTCCAAACTTATTTCTGATGTCATATAACCTATTGAAAGTGCAATCAAAATCATTCCAAAGCAGGTAAACAACTCTTGATTGATACTGGTTGATGTTGATTTAATAACAACACTAAATAAAAATAAACTTACCGGGGCACTACACGGAAAAAATAGCAATGGGAGGGCCATTGTCTTATTGGGAAGCTGAGCTAATAAACCGGTTAAAATTTGACTCATAACACTTAACAATACAATCCCCATCACATAAACCCAATATGTTTGAGTAGAAAAACATATCCCTTGCAAAGCCAGTAAAGAAAAAAGCAGCACAATTGGAACCATTAAGAGTAAAAGATGAATGATAATTTTTACGATAAAAATTTGATGCCTGTGAGATGTAAACAGGATCAACCCTTTTTCAAATGCGTTTTTTCTATAACGATCGCTAATAGACAAGCCCACAAAAACCATTAAATAAAGAATGATAAACCACAACATGGCATGTAAACTTTGATTAGATTGAGCAAGCTGATCAAAACCCATTTGCAATATAAAATAAGAGCATAAAACAACAATACTATGGCTGAGTATATTAACTTTATATCTCAATTCACATTGCACATATATTTTAAACAAAGCCCACATCTATTGATTTAAATCCCAAACTTGATCAAAAAAACTCTCTGGCAATCCATTGATATGGGTACACAACAACATACTTTTTTTATGTTTATTGCCTTCAATCCATTGAATTAATTGTTTTTGCGCAGTTTGATCTAAACCATCAAATGGTTCATCTAAAAAAACAACTTCCGGATCAAATAATAGAGCCCTACACAGTGCCGCTTTTTGCAATTCACCTTTTGATAAAGTATTTAAAGGCTGTTGCAGTTTATGGTTGAGTAAAAAATTGTCTAACAAACTTTGTACATATGCATCTTGATAAAATTTTTCATAATACAACTTAAAGTTTTCTTCTAAGGTCATATCAAGACATAAAAATTGAACTCCTAAACATAAACCTAATTTTTTCTGAAAAGTTTTTTTATCGATCTCTACACCCTTGGAAAAATAATTAATTTCTCCTGCATCCAAACTTTTTATTCCTGCAAGGGCTTTAATTAAAGTAGTTTTTCCAGTACCATTGTTTCCTTGCAGCAAGACAGATTGCATATTTTCTAAACAAAAGTTTTTTTGTTTAATCACATACGCATTGTTAAAAACTATTGAAATATGTTTTGCTTCAACTTTCATGATTTTGTTTTTCAAAATAAACAAGATACTGCATTAATATATTTTTTTGTTTATCATAAAGTGGTTGATTGATTTTATTCTCTTTAAACTTTTTATCCAGCTCTAACAAAGACTGATAAAGTCTTTCTTTTTTTTCTTGAGGTGTTATTTTTGTTTTTTTATCATAAACCATGAGTCCTAAAAACATTAACAGCGCAAATATTGAACCATAAACAATAATTTTTAAGGTAAACATTGCTGTTGTTGGCAAGCCTTTAAACTCAAAATTTAATGGTGTATTTGCCGGTATCGGCCCCCCTTTATACAATTGCTGAGTTTTTCCAAACATTTGCATGTTATTTTGTTTTTGCAAAGGATCTGCCGTAAACTTAACGCCTTGATGATCTATAAAAACATTTATATTTTTTCTTGCAATGGCCATGGTATTGACATGAGTTTTATTTCTACTTTTAATTGGAACCAGGTAAGAAAACTTTAATGAGCGAGCATTATCTTCACCGGGAAACAAGTCTTCTTTAAAACTTAAGCTTTCTGCTTCTTCATTAACATCAAAAGTCGCTGTATAAATACCGTTGATAAAACGTAAATCATATGCGCCTGAGATGAGTTGATAAACAATACCGCCAGAGGCTTGTTTTGCATCGTAATGATAGGTTTTTTGACCATTGTTGATTAAGCGCACTTGCTGCACAACCTTCATGACATCATTATCACCAATACTAAAAAAAATGGTTTCACTGCTTTGGATTGCACTTAAATCTTGTGTACTTTCATAAACAAGTATGGGGTTGAGTTGTAGGGTTTTTTGATTTTCATTAAATCTTATAGTCTCCCCAACATAAGGAACGCCTTGAAAAATTGTATAGTACAAATAGCTAAATTCTGGTGTGTCCTCTAAATTATAAAAAGAAAATTGACCTTGTTCATCACACTTTATTTCTGCACCAGCAATTTCTTGATTATTTTTATAAATACTTAAACGAACCACTTGCTGACTTAGATCAATATTATTTTTTTCAACTGAGTCATGTAAGTTAATTGATCCATGTATGCTTCCGGCATAAAGCGCACTGTTACTCAGCACAATAAGCATCATAAGTGTTAAGAACTGCATAGATTTACGCATCATATTTAACCTTTGCTTGTTGAATATTCTGCTCTACTTTTTTTAAATGTTTTTGCCATTCATCTTCAGCATGCTCAAGCTCTTGCATTATACTGACTGCCTGTGCTTCATATTTGTCTCTTAAATTTTTATAGTCTGTTTTAGATAACTTGCCAGTTTCATAGTCAAAATCTAATTCTTTGATAATCAGAACTACATTGGCTTTTTTGTACTTTAATTGCTTACGTTCATCCACAACATAATCTAGATAAATTAAATCTAAACCATCTTGTTGAAACAAGGGATAAAGCAATAAGGTTAAAATGCTGGCAACCAAAACGATAAAAATTAGCATCTTGTTTTCTCCTTAAACATAGACTGCTCCTTCTTTTGAACTAGGCAACATCACAATGATTCCACCCAAGACCAAAAATAAACCTCCAAACCAAATAAAATTAATGAGTGGGGTTATAATAATTTTTAAATAAATGCTTTGTTCTTGGGGACTAAAGGTAATCATGGCCGCATAAACATCTTCTTTGATAGATCTTATCACTGAAACTTCTGTCCCTTGTTGACCTTCTTGATTTGGGCTTGGTGTATAAAAAACCAAACTTGGTTTAAGCTCACCAAAAAAGTCTTTGTTTTTCCAAACATTTATTTTTGCAATAACTTTTTCTCTATGTTGGTTGTTATCTGGATACAAGGTTTCAAACTTTAAGGTGTAATTTTTAATTTTTGCAACTTGATTGATTTTTAATTTAAATTCTTTTTCGTGTCTATAGGCTGATCCTGTAAACCCTATAAACAACAAGACAATACCTAGATGAACAATATACCCACCATAACGACGTTTATTTGAAATAATTAACTTGCTCAGTGCGGTTAAAGTATTTTCTTTAAAAAACTTTTGCCTCAATACAATACCATGCTTGTATTCAAAAAAGATGCTGGCTAAAACAAACGCACACAGTGAAAAAGAAATATTGATATAAATATTATTGAGCAATGAGCTGGTCTTGGGTGCTAAAAATAGTAAAACAATAGAGCTCCCCAACAAAAAACTTATGGGCCACACAAAATGTTTTTTCAATTGTTCTTTGCTGGTTTTTCTCCAGGCTACCAAAGGACCAACACCCGTCAAAAATAATAAAATCAAACCTATGGGTACCATAATGCTATTAAAATAAGGTGCTCCAACTGTTATTTTGGTTCCTCTTACCCACTCTGACAAAACAGGAAATAAGGTTCCCCATAAAATAGCAAAGGCTGCCCCAATTAAAACCAAATTATTGAATAAAAAGGCGGATTCTCTTGAAACAATGGCATCAAGTTCATGTTGAGACTGTAAATCTTTTAAACGATAGAACAATAAGCCAACAGACACGCCAACAGTGACTATCAGTATGACTAAAAAATAGGTTCCAATGTTGGATTGCGCAAAAGAGTGTACAGAAGATACAATACCTGAGCGGGTTAAAAATGTGCCCAATAAGGTCATGACAAAGGATAAAATAACCAAGGCCATGTTCCAGGTTTTAAGCATACCCCGTTTTTCTTGAATAATGGCTGAGTGTAAAAACGCTGAGGCCGTTAACCACGGAATAAAAGCTGCATTTTCAACGGGGTCCCATGCCCAATAACCTCCCCAGCCTAAAACTTCATAAGCCCAAGAAGAACCCAAAAGGTTACCCAAAGATAAAAAGAACCAAGCCACCAAAGTCCAAATTCTCACTTGCACAATCCAGCGATTGTCCAATTGCCCGGTAATCAAGGCTGCCATAGCAAAAGCAAAAGGAACGGTCATACCCACATACCCCAAATACAATGATGGTGGGTGAATAATCATGTAGTAGTTTTGAAGCAGGGGATTGAGCCCCAGGCCATAGTCAATACTGAAAGGCACAACACTGAATGGGTTGGCATCAAAGCTAATCAATACTAAAAAGAATCCAGCGATGGCTAAGAGTACCGCGGCCACCATAGGCAAAAAGTTGTAATTTTTTTTCCGGTTTTGCCACATGACAATACTGGAATAGATACAAAGAATCAGCAGCCAGAATAACAAAGAACCATTTTGTCCGCCCCATAAAGCCGTTAACTTGTAGATGGTAGGCATGGTATCATTGGCATGTTGGTGAACATACTCAACATGATAGCGGCCTGTTAATAAGCATTGCCACAAGCTTATGGTTGCTGTTAAAACAGCTAGGCTCATTGCCCATACGCTATTACGGACAATTCTTACATAAACTGTTCTTTTTTTAAGCTGGGCATAGATAGCACAAAGAAAGCCAAACACGCAGACCATCAAGGCCAAGTACAAACTGTACTGACCTATTTTTTCTGGTGTAAAATAACTACTCATCCAACAATCCTTTTTCTATTGTGCTGACCGTCTGCATTTGCAATGGTGCTTCTAATTTTTCTTCATAGCGTGATGCACATTTTGCTAAAACTTCTGTGGCTATAAAACGCTCACCTTGGTAGCTTCCAGTTAACACAACATCTGACTCATCTTTAAATGTATCTGGCATAGCTCCTTGATAAAAAACATTTACAGTTTTGTCAGTTTCCATGACTTTAAAAAGCCAAGTAAGGTCCTGGGTATTTTTTTCTATGCTACCTGGGACAACCCTTCCAGCCAGTTTAATACTTTGTTCCTGATACTTGTTGGTATCCATTAAAAATTCATCTACCGTGACATAATATTTGGTTGCTTGTGGCAATGTGGTTGTGACCACAATAGCAATACCAATTAACAATAAGGATAAGGCGATGATAAATTGTGTACTTTTTAATTTCATGACTTTATGCTTCTTGCCCTTTCTACCAGTTTTGGGAATATTTTGCATACTTGTTGTATTTCTTGTTCAGTATTATTCCATCCCAATGAAAATCGTAGGGCACTGCTTGCTTCTTTTTTGCTGTAGCCCATATTGAGCAAGACGTGCGATGGTTCAACTGAACCAGATGTGCAAGCTGAACCGGTTGATAAGTCTATACCTTCTAGGTCTGCTGCCACCAATAAGGCTTGAGCATCAATATCTTGAAAAACAATGCAGGATGTATTGCCTAGGCGTTCTTGTCCTTGACCAACAATTTCAATATTGGGAATACTGCTTAAAAAAGCTGTTTCAAGTTGATCACGCAAATCAAGACAACGGGCTTTTTCCTGTGCTTCAACCCTACTCAATTCTTGGCAAGCCGCGGCCATAGCCACTATACCCAGTAAATTTTCAGTCCCTCCGCGTCTACCTTTTTCTTGCGCAGATCCCTCCCACAATGGCTTAAATGGCACACCATCTTTTTTAATCAAAACGCCACTGCCTGCCAATGCACCAAGCTTATGTCCAGATAATGTAAAATAATCCGAAAAAGCCAAAGCTTCATCAATATTGACCTTGACAATGGCTTGAACAGCGTCAATATGTAAATATGGCTTATTTTTGCCCTCGTTTAACAAACTATTCACACACTGTTTTATGGGTAAAATAATTCCTGTTTCATTGTTGGCCAAGTGCAATGAACAAAAATCAATGTTTTGGTTTTTTATAGCCAATTGAAATGCATGAATAAAATCATCTTGTTTGCAACAATGGACCAAAGTCAATTGAGCCTTGTTTTGCTGAGCTCTAGCTTGTGCCCCTAAAATGCACGGATGCTCTGTATCACTACTAACTATATTTATATCTGGCTTTAAAAACGCATTCCAAGCCATATGATTGGCCTCTGTTGCACCAGAGGTAAAAATAATTGAACTGGCGGGCACTGCTAAGTATTGTGCAATGGTATCTCTAGCTTGATCCATACAAGCCCTTGCCTGCCGTCCCAAACCGTGAATGCTGCTTGGATTTCCCGCATTTAACTCAAGAAAGTCTAAAACCGCCTGTTTGACACTGGGTCTAATCAGACTGCTGGCATTGTGATCCAAATATATACGTTTGACTTGCTGCACAGCTCTACCTTTAAAAAATAACTCTAATTACACCTATGACATGAGACATTGATGCCATTTTTGACCCTATTTCTGCTTTGGTCATACTTTCCCAACCTTGTTTTACATTCTTTTTTTCAAGGTTTGTTGAACATCCGTTTTTATGGGTCCATACATACCATCAAAGTATTTTTTGGTCTAATCCTGCTCAGAACTAAAGCCACTGACTTTTGTTCTAACAATAGCAAAATATTTAAGACAAGAAGCCGTTTGCACTATAAATATTTCAAAAATAGCTCAGTATTTTTCAACATTTGGTAAACTTTGCTATGAGTAAGCTACTGTATGGTAACTTACATTGAAAGCTCTCTTCCCGCCGAAGATCGCAAAGACATAGAACGCTCATTTTATGAATTGATTGAGAAATACAGTCATGATTTTTCTTTATTGGAAAAACCTCTTAACACTTTGGTTGAGCAACACGGTGGCTTTGTTCATCAACACTTTTTTAACCATTTTTTCTCTTTAAATTTAACCATGCTCAATGCTGGTAAACTGTGGGATGAGTGCTTGGCCTTTTATAAAGCACATGATCATTTGGATTATCGCGCTGCCTTTTTACAATATTTGTTAGAAAAAAAGCATGTCTTTCAACCGATTGTTCTTGAGCAAGAAAAACGCAGCCATTTGCTGGCTTCAACCTACACCGATGCCCTGACCGGCATTTACAACCATCGTTATTTTAATAGCTTTTTAATGAAAGAGTTGTCACGCAGCAAACGCTCAAGTTTACCACTATCTCTTCTGATGCTAGACATTGATTATTTCAAAAAAATCAATGATATCCATGGCCATTTGAGCGGAGACTATATTCTCAAAGAAATTGGTAGAGTTATTTCTATATCGGTTAGAGGTACGGATATGCCTTGCCGTTATGGCGGAGAAGAGTTTGCCATTGTTTTACCGGATACCGACACCCGTGGCGCTTTGGTTTTGGCCAAACGTATACAAAAACGTGTTGCTCAATTAAACTTTCAGGGCATTCCTCATACCATTACCTTAAGTGGAGGAATTTCTACTTTTCCTAGACATGCTAGCGAGATCAAAGAATTGATTCATGCGGCTGACAAAGCTTTGTATAAAGCCAAAAACAATGGCCGTAATCAAATCCATATCTTTGAACGCGTGGGTGATCAACGCAAACAACCTAGAAAAAACTTTCAAACCACCGGGCATTACACTCTTAATGAAAAAAATAATGATAAAAACCCTTTTATCACCAAAAACATTTCTCAATCAGGGCTCTTGATCCAAACCATTTCAGCCATAACTTTAGGGGATCAAGTGCACATTGTGATGCATTTACCCAACAAAGGCTATTTAAGCTGTGTTGCCCGTGCGGTTCACATTCATCATGCCTATAAAGTTGATATTTTTGAAATTGGTTTAGAAATTGTTCATATGGACGGCAAAGACAAAACCATTCTTTCTAATCTTTTACGAGATGCTTAAGGTATTGACGGCCTTGTCATTATAACACAATCATTTTTTGCTGATAGGCAAGCTAAAAAGGCATTTATAAAACGATAAATATTTCTCATGGCAAGATGCCGCTTTTTCCTTTTATTTTCATGTGGACTGCTATAAAGCGTTTATTAATTAAATTAATTTTTAACAATAAATCATAAATAAGGGAAATAGATATGAAACACATTATTTTAACCAGTATTTTACTATTCAGCACAGCTGTATTTGCGCAAAGAGACCTTGATCATAGAAAGCCTTGGCAGCGCCTAGATGGTGGAGTTGAACAACAAAACCCAAATAACAACACAAATACTCAACCTATTGTAGGTCCACAAACTGATCCTGACCATTTGCACAGAAGAGGATACTTTGGGTATGAGAATTACACCTATCAAAACACTCAGAGCAATCGTCCTCAAATCTATACCTATTCAACAGGTCAAATTAAAATTTGTCTTTATGGTGGGAATTTCATGCGCATTAAAACACCAAAAACAGAACAAGTCTTTAACTTCACCCTATATAACAGTCAAACCGTCATTGTGAGCAATACCCAAATTAAGCTTACGGTTACAAATGATGGTTCATGGGAGCCTGTTGATGAAAAACAAGCTTACTTATTTGAAGAAATAGAATGTGAATAGTTGTAATGGGTTTTCAAAAAGATCATCAATGGTGAATCGTTTGAAAACCCATTATTTTTCAAGATCAATTCACACTGTTTATATTAAAGTCATTTAAAAAACAGTGCATCCCCGTAAGTAAGAAGATTATAGTTTTATGAAAAGTAAGCGTCTTATGGGCTTTAGCCCGATCAGCCTAGCGTTTATAAAATATAAGTTGTTCTAGCATTTTTTTAAACTATTATACCACTATAAAACTTTATCTTTACCCAAACATTCTACATACAAAGCATAACATTCATCCCGCAATTGCGTTACATCTTGTTTAGTTTTCCCCTTGCACGCTATGGGCTTGCCAATATTGACAATAACTTGTCCTGGATAGATTTTGTAACTCTTTTTAAGATTAACCTGTTGCATGCCTTGAAAAATAACCGGCACAAGATCCGCTTGTAAATCCACTGCCAAATGAAAAGCTCCTTTTTTAAATGGCATTAACTTACCGCTTGGACTGCGAGTACCTTCTGGAGCAATGGCAACATGAATTCCAAATTTAAAAATAGTTTCCGCCATTTTTAAAGACTCTCTGGCTGAGCGCGCACCTTGACCTGCTTGTATAGGAATTTGTTTTCCACGCCTTAAAAAAGGTCCATAGATGGGCCACTTAAAGTGACTGGCTTTTTCTACCCCCCGCATAGTACCTGGAATGGCATTGTACAGTACAAAATGATCCAAGATATTCACATGATTAAAAACCACAACATAGGCTTTGTTGGCTTCTAATTTTTCTAAGCCTTTCACTTGCACCTTGAGGCCAGCAATTTTAACCATACCCCAACACATGCAGGCTATCATCCATTCTAATTTTTCTATTTTAATAAAAAAGCTCAACAAAAAATAACAGCTGGCAATACTAAAAACAAATACTCCGCCAACAAGCCATTGTAAAAAAGACCTTAAACCAACCCATAATTCGTAAAAATTTTTCATCAGCCAGCTTTTTTGGTTTTTTTATCTGGTTCTAGGTATTTTTTAAGGTATTGCCCTGTATAAGACTCTTTGTTTTTGACCAAGTCTTCTGGCACTCCCATACCTACCAACTCGCCACCTTTAACACCGCCCTCAGGTCCTAAATCAATGACCCAATCAGCAATTTTAATCACATCTAAATGATGTTCAATCACAACAACCGTATTGCCTTGATCCACCAAGCGTTGCAAGACTTCATTAAGTCGCTCAACATCTGCAAAATGTAACCCCGTGGTAGGCTCATCTAAAATATAAATGGTTCTACCCGTTGAACGTTTACTTAATTCTTTGGATAACTTAACCCTTTGCGCTTCTCCACCAGAAAGGGTTATTGCTGACTGACCAAGTGTAATATAACCTAAACCAACAGCTATCAATGCCCCTAATTTACTGTGAATGCTAGGAATGTTTTCATAAAACTTAGCCGCCTCTTCAACCGTCATATTCAACACTTCAGATATGGTTTTGCCTTTGTACAAAACCTCTAGGGTTTCACGGTTGTAACGTTTGCCTCTGCACTGCTCACAGGTCACATACACATCAGGCAAAAAGTGCATTTCAATTTTAATGATGCCATCACCTTGACAGCCTTCACAACGTCCACCTTTGACATTAAATGAAAATCGTCCTGGTTTGTATCCACGCATCTTGGCTTCAGGCAGTTCAGCAAACAATTCTCTAATGGGAGTAAAAATACCCGTATAGGTTGCAGGGTTAGATCTTGGCGTTCTACCAATGGGCGTTTGATCGATATCAATTACCTTATCAATTTTTTCTAAACCCCCTATAGATCGTATATCACCAGCTCTGGTTTTTGAACCATGTAGATGCTGTTTCAATAAGGGGAACAAGGTGTCAATGATTAAAGATGATTTACCAGAACCAGAAACACCGGTGACACAAGTTAAGCAACTCAGAGGAATTTTGATGTTAACATCTTTAAGATTATTGGTTTTTGCACCTTTAAGTTCAATAAAATGTTTACCCACTTGACGACGTTTTTTAGGCAAGGGAATGGTTTTTTTACCCGACAAATACTGCCCGGTGATGGATTGTTCACTTGCGCAAATTTCCTGGGCTGTTCCGGCAGCCATCAACTGGCCGCCATGCACACCTGCTCCAGGACCAATGTCAATGACATAGTCCGCGCCAAACATGGTATCCTCATCATGCTCCACCACCAAAACGGTATTTCCTAAATCTCTTAAGTGCTTTAATGTTTCTAATAACCTATCATTATCCCGTTGATGCAAACCAATGGAAGGTTCATCTAAAACATACAGCACACCCATTAAGCTGGAACCAATTTGGGTTGCCAAACGAATCCTTTGCGCTTCACCCCCAGATAGGGTGCCAGCAATCCTATCCAAAGTTAAATAATCTAAACCAACATTAACCAAGAAAGCCAAACGTGAACGAATCTCTTGCAAAACTTTTTTAGCAATCACTTGTTGACGTTCACCCAATTCCAAAAGCTGAAAAAACACAAAACAATCTTGAATGTTTTTTTGTGTGACTTGGGCTATATTCAAGTCACCTACTTTAACATGCAAAGCTTCTTTGCGCAGACGTGCTCCTTCACAATCTGGGCATTGCACTACACTCATGTATTTTTTTTCAGTTTCTTCTCTAAAATCTTCAGAATCAGATTCTTTATAACGACGTAAAAGGTTAGGGATAACACCTTCAAATACTTTTTTAACGGTGTACGAACCGCTTTCCATACTGTATTCAAAGTTGATTTTTTCTTTACCGCTACCATGCAAAATAATGTCTTTCACTTTATCAGAAAGTTTTTTCCATGGGGTATGAATATCAAAACCATAATGTTCTGCTAAGGTTTCTAACGTTTGCGCATGAAACCCAGCATAACGCGTATTCCAAGATGCAACCGCTCCATCACGAACAGACAAATTTGGATTGGGAATCACCATATCCGGATCAATAAATTTTTTAGTGCCTAATCCATCGCAACTTGGACAGGCGCCAATGGGATTATTAAAAGAAAACAAGCGCGGCGCTAATTCTGGGAAAGATATACCACACTCTATGCAAGCGGCTTTTTCCGATAACAATTGTTCTTTAGCGTTCTCACCCAGAACTTCCAACTTCATCACCCCTTGACCATGCTCTAAGGCAGTTTCAACAGAGTCCGCTATTCTTGTTCTAGATTTTTCTTTGACAATCAAACGATCAACAAACACATCAATGGTATGCTTTTTATTTTTATCCAAGTCAATTGGACTGGCCAGTTCATGGACTTTGCCATCAATTTTAACTTTGGTAAATCCAGCTTTTAATAAAGACTTAAGTTCTTTTTGATATTCACCTTTTTTGCCTCTGGCAATGGATGCCAAAAGATGAATTTTACTGCCTTCTGGCAAAGCCATAATTTGATCAACAATTTGCGAAGCACTTTGTGAACTGATTTTTTCACCACAGCTGTAACAATATTGTTCACCAACCCTGGCAAATAACAATCTAAAATAATCGTAAATTTCTGTGGTTGTACCCACTGTTGAACGAGGATTTTTGGATGAACGGCGTTGATCAATTGATATAGCTGGCGATAAGCCTTCAATGGCATCCACATCTGGTTTTTCCATTTGATCTAAAAACTGCCGGGCATAAGCAGATAAAGACTCTACATAACGGCGTTGTCCTTCAGCATAAATGGTATCAAAGGCCAAAGATGATTTACCTGAGCCTGACAAACCAGTGATCACCACCAGCTTATCCCTAGGGATGGTAACATCAATATTTTTTAAGTTATGTTGCCTTGCTCCTCTGACCACAATATGTTTATGGTCTTCTTGTAACTTAGCGTTTTTTTTTAGCATGTTTCAACAAACTCCATGGCTGCATTGATCAATGCTTCACTGGCTTCAATGGTTTCCGCTTCTGCATAAATTCTAAACAAAGGTTCTGTGCCCGAGGGTCTAATCAACAACCAAGCACCATCTTGGGTGTAATATTTAAACCCGTCCACAGTTTGTGTGGATGCAACCATTTTATCTCCCCATTGTTTAACATCAGTCTCTTTTAATTTTTGCATCACTTTTTGCATCAGTGCTTGCGGCACTTTTAAATCTTTTCTAATAAATTCATAAGGCCTAAAACTTTGACAAATATGCCTGTAGATTTGACTTAAGGACTTACCGGTCACGGCCATGGCTTCAAGTAATAATAATGCAGTCATAAAACCGTCGCGTTCTGGAAGATGATCGTCTGTACCGATACCTCCGGACTCTTCACCGCCAATTTGCGCATGCCCCTCAACCATTTGCTCTGCAATGTATTTAAAACCAACTTTGGTTTCAATGCACTTTAAACCGTTGGCTTCTGCAATCACATCCACCATACGCGTGGTAGAAACACTGCGAGAAACATTCCATTGTTTTTTACGATTGTATATCATATGCCAATACACCGTGGACAATATTTTTTGAGTACTAAAATACTCGCCTTTTTCATCTACCGCACCTAAACGATCTGCATCACCATCATTGGCAAAGCCACAATTAAAATCACCCTTAGCAATTAATTGACGCAGCTCTAGTAAATTTTTTTCTGTGGGTTCAGGCGCTATTCCACCAAAACCAGGGTTATCTTCTGTATGCAGGCTATGCGTAGCAATACCCAAACGTTCAAGCAAAGGCGCAAAATGCTTTGAGGCTGAACCATACATGGTATCTATGGCCACTTTAAATTTAGCTTTTTTAATGGCTTCTACATCCACCAAACTCAAGAGTTTTTCTGTGTATTGGGCTAGTGGATCATAATGCTGAATTTTGCCTTGTTGTTCATATTGACTAAACATTCCAGCCTCAAATGGCTGTGCGTCAACTTTAGCAATCTCTTGTTCAAATTTTTCTGTGGTTTCTACTGAGGCTGAGCCACCAAAGGTTTCTTTAAATTTAAAGCCATTCCACGTGGGAGGGTTATGACTGGCTGTAATCACGATACTGCCAGCAACGCCTTTTTCATACTTAGCGCACCATGACAATAAAGGTGTAGGCATGGCTTCTTGGGTCATCAGAACTGTATAGCCCCTATGAGCAAAACAGGCTGCTGTCCATTGGGCAAATTGTTCAGATAAAAAGCGCTTGTCATAACCAACAATGATTCTATCCAACTCTGGCTTTTCTTGCTTTAATTGATTGGCCACACCCATAGCCACCCGGCCAAGGTTTTCAAAGGTAAATTCTTTAGCGATTTCTGCCCGCCAACCATCGGTTCCAAATTTAATTTGTGTCATAGCCCAAAGGACATATCATTTTTTTACTATTTATTAAATGTCTGATCTGCTTTTTTTACTGCCGGCTAAAATGTATTGTAAAGCCTTAAACATGCTTTGATGTTGTGCCATATTCTTCCCCACCAAATCATAGGCCACGCCATGCGCTGGAGAAACCCTTATAAACGGTAATCCTAAAGTTATATTGATGGCTTGATCTGTGCCTGAGTACTTGGCCGCCACAAGACCTTGATCATGATACATGGCCAAAATGGCTGTCCATCTTTGATTTTTTCTGGCTTGATAAAATAAAGCATCTGCTGAAAATGGGCCCTCTACCTCAAAGCCTTGCTTGTTCAATTTATCAATAGTCGGTTTAATGATGGTTTTTTCTTCACTGTTCTCACTGAGTTCTCCACAATGAGGGTTTAAGGCACAAACTGCTATCTTGATAGAGCTTTTTCCCAAATTTTTAAAATGGCTAACCATATCTTTAACAGCAACCATTATTTTTTCTTGGCTGATACTGCCACTGACCTCTTTGAGTAAAAGATGATTACTCAACAAAACAATATTTAATTCATCATTACTTAACATCATCCACGTTTGCTTAACTTTGGTCTTTTCTTGCAAGTACTCTGTATGCCCAACAAAATTTTCAATCACCTCTTGCATGATTTTTTTGTCTAATGGTGCAGTGACGATACCCTGCAATTCTTGTTGCATGGCTTGCTCTATTGCCGCATCCAAAGATGCTTTGGCGATGCTTGCCCTTTGTAATTTATTTTCTGGCCGCGTATATGCGTCAACAGCAAGCGGTTCCCACTGTATCTTATGATTGTTTATAAGTTTGTCGTAATCAGACAATAAGTTTTGTTCTTTAGCCAATGCAGCAAAACTTTTTTGATCCGAAAAAATCTTGATCGTATGTGAGTCCCTAGTCTGAAGGTCAAGTAAACTTTTGACAATAATTTCTGGACCTATACCCCAAATATCACCCAATGTTATGCCAATGGTTTTGCTCACGCTACTCAATTACAAATATTTTTGAATGTTGGCTTTTCTGCGCAAATCAATGACAAAACGCTCAAAAGCTTTGGCCAAAAGTTTATTTTCTTCTTGTTGTTTGTAGGCTTCTATCATTTCATCACTGATTTCAAGATCAACATAACGCTTGTCTTTTAAAAACAAAATATAATAGCCGTTTTCATCTTCTATAATATTACTTTTTTGACCAGCATTAAGGGCTTCTGCTGCTTCTAATATGTTTTGTTTTAAATCTGTTTTTTTAACCACACCTAAATAGCCCCCTTCAGTAGGCGCTGGGCCTTCTGTATGTTTTTTGGCTTGCTTTATAAAATCATCAAGACTTTTGATTTTATCATCAATTTTTTGCATGGCTTTATCACTGCTGTTTTGTTTTGACTTGAACAACATGTATAACTCAAAGGCATTGTCTTTTTTTTCACTGGCTTGTTGTTGCTTTTTTTCTTCTAATATTTTTTTTATATTCTCTTTACTCAAACCTTTTAATTTAGGACGAATCAACCATGCCATCAATCTTCCTTGAGCTTGTTGTTTGGCTAAATTTTTCTTGTATTCTTCAAAAGCTATTCCTTCTTGTTTCAAGGCAAATTTAAGTTCATCCACACTTTTCATGCCATTTTGTTGCATGACTGCCGTTACAGATGCATCAACATCTGACTCAGACGGCGTAAAACCTCTTGCCTTTATTTCCTGATCAACCAGCTTATCATTAATCAATTGATCAATAACTTTATCATTGATTTGCTCTGCTGAAAGTTCTTTTAAACTTGGCTCTTGCGCAAGCATTCCACGTCGGGTGGATTCTAAATCAGATAACAAAATAATTTCATTATTTACGCGGGCAACAACCTTATCAATTACTTTTGCAAAGCTTTTTTGAGCGTGCAAGCACAGGGCCATAAATCCAAGCAATAAAACTGTTTTTAATGGTTTAGTTTCTAACAAAGCCGCCAGCTCAAAACGAGATGTGTTTTTTTGTTTGCGGGCGGTTAATTTAAATTTTTTCAATAAGTGCATAATTTCTTTCAATTTTTGTTTGTGAAAAAAAGTTTTGTTTCCATTCTAATAACACTTTTTCCTTCTTTTCCTCTAATAAAAGTGCATTTATTTCATCCTTAACATGCTCAAAACTTGGTATATAGGCTGAACGAACTTTTATCAACTTAACAATATGGTAGCCATAATCTGATTTTAATATACTGCTGATACTGTCAATTTTTGCACTTTTTAAGTACCTGACAATCTCTTTGGGCAGCAAATCTATTTCATACCATTTGGCTGGAGTATATCTGACATCTAAAACATCCATGTTGACTTGCAAAGACTCAAACCCTTCCTCTCCTAATTTTTTATAGGCATTTACCGCTTCTTTTTCATATTTACTTTCCAGCATTTCCAGCATGTATTGCTTTTTTTGCTCAAAGTTTTTTTTATTGTTTTTATAAAACAATTTTTGTTGTGCTACTGATACTGGACCAACTTCTTTAGCAATGTCTTGCTGAACTTTAGCAATCAATAAAAAACGCTCTATTTTTTCATCAACTTGCTTGGCTGTCATCCCCTCTTCTTTTAAAGAAATATGTTTGTACTCTTTTTGAGCATCTATTTCCTGTTGACTAACTTTTAAACCTCTTTTTTTTGCTTCTAAAAGCAAGGCCGCTTCTTCTATCAACTCATGGATCAGCATTTTTTTTAATGACTTCTTTTCTTCTAAACCCAATACATCTAAATTCAATTGGTATTCATTGAGTTTTTGTTCAAAATCTTGGCGTGTAATAGAGTAACCATTGAGTTTGACCAGAATATTTTCTCGATCTGCTCGATCACAAGAAGCACTAATATTAATAACAAAACATATAGCAAGTATAAATAAACTATTTTTGTACAGCGTATAAAAAACCATTACTGCTTGGCCAATTTTGCTAGGTTATCTTGTAAAACTTTTATGGATGCTTTGCTCCGCAACTGCGCCAATTCACTTTCCAAATTTGTCCTGTTTTTTTGTTGTACAAGGTGCTGACGAATATCTTTTTCATAATGTTTTAGTCCACGTTTGTCCCCAGTTAAAACAATCAAGTGATAACCAAATTCGGTTTTAACAATATCTGACACGTCTCCTACCTTTGCTAAAGCAAAGCTAGTATCGGTAAAGGCTTTAACCATGGTTTTTCCATTAAAAAAACCTAAATCACCCCCGTTGTTTTTTGTTCCTGGATCTTCTGAGTATTGCTTGGCCAGTTTTGCAAAGTTCTCCACTTTGGGATTATTAAGATAACTGGAGCGGATTTTTTTGATCAAACTCTCAGCCTCTGCTTCTGTTCTTCCAGAACCCTCTCCTGTACGAATTAAAATATGACTGGCTTTGACTTGGTCAAAGATATCTTTATTTTGCTGATAAAACTCACTCACTTCTTTGTCTGTTACGCCGGCAAGTTTAGCATTATACCTTTCTTTAAGATAACCGCGGACCATGGCTTGTTTAACTTCATATGATCTTTCATAAATTTTACTTTTAACCGCTTCTTGATACAGAAGCTCTTCATCAATTAAGTCTCTGAGCAAATCTGTTCTGTTTTCCTGCTTTTCATAATTTTTAATTGGAATCTCGCTGACCTTACTTAAAGCCATTTGAAAATCTCTCACTGTTACATCCCTATCGTTGATATAGGCTAAAACCTCATCTCTTTGTGAACGCATGCCACAAGATGAACAGAGCAAAATACATAATAACAGGTGATAAATCTTAAATTGATAACTGTGGTTCAAAGCTAACATAATAGGGCATGATATACGTGAGGTCTTAATTTTTCAATATATCAAACATAAATTGTCTTCTTTTATCTATTTTTCTAAGTTAGTGTTATTTAATCATAATCAATACCACTCTTTGTTTTATTTAAAAAAATAATATGTTAAACTTTAATAAAAGGTTGTCTACCATTGTTAAATTATAAAAATAAGCCTAGATGTGTTGGCTTCACCTTACTAGAATTGCTCATCAGTATTGCTATTGGAGTACTTTTGGTGAGTGTCGCTGTGCCCGCTTATCAAAAATACATTGCCAAATCAAAGTTGGGTGAAGGTTATTTGGCTTTGCGTAAAGTTTATGATGCGCAAGTGGTTGCTGCCAGTTTACCCTTTTCAATAGAAGTATATATACCAACGCTTTTTGGTGCACCTCCAGTAGAAAACGTTACTTGTAAAAAAATACCCACTTTTCAGCCTTTATTATCTGTGTTTGTACATCCAGACTATAACCCCAGTGATCAATTTATTGGTCTTTATCCCGCACCTTTGCCTGGGAAAAAAGGAGCTATGGCTTATTTTACCTATGAATTTGGCCTAGAAGCCTATACCTATGACGCGGCGGCAAATACCTGTACAGCCTTCAATAACGCTATTCAATTTGCTGGAGATAAAAGAGTGATTGAGCGCATAACTGGCGGCGGTCAAACAACCGTCATTAGTTTCCGCTACAATATGACCATGGCATCAGAAACCGGAGCTGCCAGCTACTTTGGGATCAATGCCGGTACCAGCAGCTTTCTTGCCTCAGAATACGGCGTTGCCCAAAATGATACTTTGATGATCACAGCCCATGCTGATTTTGATGGAGATCACAACACAAATCAACAAAGCTTAGGTGTTTTAGAATCTTCTAAAGTTGTAGTGTCTAATAACGCATTGTATCCTTTTGGTTATGACAAATTAACCACTCTGGCCAGAGGCCTTTATTTAAATACTGAAGGTGAACCTACAGGTACTGCAATCATTGAAGCCAATGTTGGTGAATAGTCGTGTGTATCTCATTTTATCCGTTAGCGGTTAAAGTGCCATTTAAAAGGTTTAACTCTGATAAATTTTTTTAAACACAGCTAAATCTGTAAACTATGTATTGGTTTTTTCAATCTATTCCTGTAACTTAACTTGATATTGTTTTAAGCTGTTAAATATAGTCATTTAATAAAGTGTTAGTACATCAAAGATTATTTTTTATGATAAGCGA
>DAOLES010000008.1 GCA_035326705.1 Oligoflexia bacterium | reverse complement strand
AATGAATCTACAGATGTAACCGTCAATGCTGATGAGTTGACCACGCCGGAAGTCGATAGTGATAACTATAGAGTGTATGGCGTAGATTATGAAAAAAGTTGGAGTCTAGCCTCTGATTTAGGAGGTTCTGGTTTAACGCCTTTGGACTCAATTGAAATTACCCATCATTTGGTGGTCAGTGATTTTTATGCCATAGAAAACATGCTGATCTCAGATTTGATTCCGGATGGTCTGAGCTATGTAGATATGAGTTTACAGGTGACCGTAAATGAAGGTGGCGTGACAACGGTGCTCAATGAAGCAGATTTAGAAGCCTTTGCTTATTATACTCAAACAGTTTTTCCAGATGGCACAACGGATCTTTTATTGGATTTGGGCAGTGCCATGGAAGATACAGTTAACTTTAGTTTTGCAGATGGTTTGTTAACTGGAGCAGCAAGTTTTGGCGGCGGAACACCCACAACATCAGTAACTTTGATTTATCAAGTGACGGTGGATGAAGATTTTGAAACCGTTCCCACTTCTGGTGATATATCTATTGATGCGGGGGATATTTTTCCTTTAGGAACAGCCAGCATGGATTTTGATGTTGTTGGCGGCGATGCGGGTCAAACAATTACAGGTACGACCTACAGTGATTTTACTGAACAATCTAATCCAAAAGTGGCTTCTTTACAAGCCACCACCATTGAAATTTCTCATATCAATGGTATGGCACCTCCCGGAGGTACCGTGCATGTTGCTCCTGGTGATGAAGTAACTTATAAAATTACAGTCAGTATTCCCGGTGGTGATGTTGAGAATTTAAGTATAACCAACTATTTACCTAATCCTTTGTTCGATGAAGCACTTTGTCCAACGTATGATGGAGCCGCCATTCCTGCCAATGATATGTGGAGTTTTGGCGTCAATGATCCTAGCCTACTCAGTGGAGATGTGACAGTCACCTGTAGTGCGGCTAACAATAGTATTAACTTTGCGTTTGTTGATTTTGAAATTGTCGGTGGGTCTTCAGGTAGCGTAGAAGTATTTTTTACCAAAACCGTGAGCAATGAGCCTTTTACGGATGGTTTAATTCAAAGCAACATGGTGATTACTGAATATGATAACAGTGAAACAACGGCTCAGTCTTCTGCTACCGGGGTCTATGCATTTATTGGTGATGCGCCCTTGTTAGAAATGACAAAAACTGTAGAGTCAACGGATGATGCTGGCGCAAGCATCAGTGCTGGCAATGTCAGCGACATTGATGCCAATGCAGTTGTTTCTTATTTGGTCACTTTAGAGAATACAGGTCAGGAAGAAGCGCTAGACGTAGCTTTTACTGATAACATTGTTGCTGGCTTTATTGCGCCAGCCACATCAGGAGCATGTTCTGGTGTAGCGTGTGGGTACAACATTACGCTAAATGCCGCCTGTTCCAACAGCAGTGTACCAGATACCGCAACCAATGTAGATGAGACCAAAGTAGAAATCACCAGTATGAGTATTGCAGCTGGCGAGACGTGTGAAATTCGTTTTGATTTGCGTTTACGGCCAGATAATATTTGGGGCAATAGCTATACCAATGAAGGACAAGCAGTTTACGCCTCAAGCTTAGGTGGAACGCAATTTTCTCCTATTGATGATGACAGTGAAGTCACTATCCAAACCCCAAGTGTAGGGGCGGTGACCATAAGTCCAAGCAGCAGTGGAACCGTGGGTGAACTGGTGACCTTTAATGTTGAAGTCACTTTTCCACAAGGACAAGCAACATCAACCAGAGCTTACTTAAGAGAAATTCCTGGAGATTTTTGGGGCACAACAAACCCAGCGGACTTTACCGTAACCGTTAGTGGTGGAGTGACAGGTACAGGACCTTATTGTGTTCTTGGCGGAACGGAAGTGTGCTTTGATAATAATCCAACCACATCTTTGAACGCCTCATCAGCAATTCAAGCTTATATCAACCTTGGCACAACATACAATACAGCAACCGATCTTGCCGGCAGAACCGTTGTTTTTTCATTTGAGGCGCAAAACAACAATGCAACGGCAGGCAATAAAAATGTAGGGGGGCGTTACAGATACAACAATGGAAGCAGCAATATCAATGTTGATTCAGGAACAAGTGTTTATACCTTAAACAAGCCCAATGTGAGTATGCTTAAATGTGCTGACAGTGCAACAGCAGCTTTAGCACCCATCAGTTTAAGTGATAGTTTATCTTACAATATTATTTTAAAAAATACTGGCAGTTTTGTCAGTACCGCCCACGATTTATCTGGAGTGAGTGATCTTTTAGTACAAGGCTTAAAATACAGTGCCAATACAGTCAATGCCTATTATTGCTCTTCGGGTGCAAGTGCAGTCAATGCTGGCAATTGCCCAACCTGGATTCCCGCCAACTGTACAGCGGTATTAACGGATCTTAGTGCAGACGTAAGGTTGGGTGAAACAGTGGAAGCTTCACCTTTTGGAGGAGATAGTCGACAAAGTCTCAGCTTCCCATTCATTGATCCAGTCGCTGGAGACAGCTTGGGTGTAGATGCCTATTTTGTTTATCAAATTCAACCGGAAGTCTCTTGTGAGTCAGTTAGTGACAGTGATGGTGTCAATTCACCTATTGGTTCACATCCAGATGATGATGGGGTGGTCAACGGCTGTCCTGATCCAGTGCTGCCATATGTAACAAGCGTTAGCAATGCAGCATCGGTGACCAGCTACAGCAGTTTGGATGGTGTTGTTGCTGGAGAAGGAAGTTATGGTCCGGTGAATATTACATCTTCATCCTTAAATGTTGATCATGACAATGATGGCATTGCTAACTCCGATGAAGGTTCAGGTGACAATGACGGTGACGGTGTGCCCAATTATTTGGATACAGACGCTGATGACAATGGCACCGATGATGCCACTGAAGGAACCGGCGATGCCGATGGTGACGGTACCCCAGATTATTTAGACACAGATGATGACAATGATGGCATCACCGATGCAGATGAGATCACCACATCCATGGGTACCATGATTGATTCAGATGGTGATGGTACGCCAGATTATTTGGATAACGATGCTGATGGTGATGGTATTTTAGATGGTGATGAAGGTGGACCAGGCACGGATAGTGATGGTGATGGCACGCCAGATTATTTGGATTTGGATTCTGATAATGACGGTATTCCAGATTTACTTGAACACATGTTCCATGTCTATGACACTGATGGTAATGGTATTTTAAGCCCAGCAGAAATTGTCGCCAGTGGCTTGGACAGCAACATGGATGGCGCAATTGGTGTAGCAGAATTACCTGGTGGTGTTTTTGATGATGTCGATGGTGATGGTACTCCCAACTACTTAGACCTAGATGCCGATGGTGATGGAATCAGCGATTTGGATGAATCGGGTTTAACGGTTTATGATGATAACGTGGATAACTTCATTACCAGTGCGGAAGCTACTGATATTGATGATGGCGCGGGCGATGACGTCAGCGGTGGCACCAATGATGACAACAGTGTCCTCAACTTTGATGAAATCTTAGACAGTGATGGTGATGGCCTGCTCAATTTCTTAGATAGAGATTCAGACAATGACGGTGTTTATGACTTTGTTGAAAATGAACGCTATGCTTGTGATAGCAATGAAGATGGTTTTATCACCTCAGCAGAAGTCACGGCCTGTGGTGTCTTTACCGATGTCGACGGCGATGGTTTGCTACAATTAGATGAAGCCGCAGTACCCAACAGTGATGGCGCAGTTCCAGCTGACCATACCAGTGACAGTGATCCTGACTATATAGATATAGACAGTGACGGAGATGGTGTTGCAGATTGGATAGAAGCTTACCCAACTAACATTGATACCGATGCCAATGGCAGTATCAGCGATGCTGAGTACAGTGTAGCCAATGGAGGTGGTGATCTGTTGTTTTCGGAATTGGCAAATTCAGAACCATTAACAAACCCTGACGCTATACCAGATATGTATGATTTAGACAGTGACAATGACACCATTTATGACATGCATGAAAGTGACGCTTCAGAAATGTACCCCACCTACGATACAAGTTCTGTGGTCATTTTGTACAGCAACCTCTATGACAGTGAAGCCATGCCAGACGGCATTCCAGATTTTAGAGATACGGACTCAGATGGAGATAGTTATTTGGATGAAGATGAAGCGGGAGATGCTGATCTTAATACCATTCCGGTGGCCATTGATGATCCAGCAGTACCTGATTTCCAAAATTTTAGTAGACCTGAGTTGAATATTAGTAAATGTACCGTTACAGGAACCCAAGATCCTATTACTTTGGCCGGTAATGTAAACTATGCCATTCAAATAGAAAACAATGGCGATCGTGTGGCCTATGATGTTGAAAACCTGGTCGATGTTTTGCCGCAAGGATTAAAATACACAGCAGCCTCAGCAACTGTATTTTACTGTTCAACAGGAGCGGATGTATACAGCTGTGCGGATGATGTTAGTTCAGATGGTAACTGTACAAATATCAGTATTGCTTCAGCTATGACAGAGATTGTGGAAGCCTCACCTTTTGGCGGTGATAGCCAGCAGAGCCTGACCTTCCAAGTGGAAAATGCAAGTGGCCAAGATCAAATTGCAGTCAATGGTTTTTATAAAATCATTATTCCAACACAAGCCAGTTGTGAAAGTGTAGCCGATAACTCTGGTTTAGACTTCCCCATAGGTACGCATCCAGATGCTGATGGTATTGTCGATGGTTGTACCGATCCAGTAATGTTGGGTGTGGCCAGCATCAGTAATCTTATTTCTGGTTTGGATTACTCAACCTATGATGGCATTGATCCCAATGAAGCAACATACACCAGCGCGGATTCAAATAACGTAGCTTTGGATACCGATCATGATGGGGATGGCCAATTAACCGGTGATGAAGGTATAGCGGATGCTGATGGTGATGGCGTGCCCAACTATTTGGATACAGACTCTGATGACAATGGGGTCAGTGATAGCTTGGATAGCACAGCCGATACCGATGGCGATGGAACCCCAGACTACATTGATGCCGATGATGATAACGATGGTTTAAGTGACAGTGAAGAAATCACAATCAGTGGTTCTGGCACCGATACTGATGGTGATGGATCGGGTGACAGCATGGATCCAGACTCTGACGGTGATGGTTTCATTGACGGTGAAGATGGTGGCTCAGGCACCGATACTGATGGTGATGGCCAAGAAGACAGTTTAGACAATGACTCGGATAACGACGGCATTTTGGACATGATTGAAATTGGCTTGGGTCAGCATGACACCAATATGGATGGTCAACTGAATGCAGCAGAAATTGCGGCTAGCGGGCTAGACAGCAACATGGACGGTGCCATCAGTGAATCTGAATTGCCCGGCGGTGCCTTGCCAGACAGCGATGGCGATGGCATACCTAATTATCAAGATACCGACTCAGACAATGACGGCATCAGTGATCTAGAAGATAATTTCTTTGGGCAGTTGACGCCAGCGCAATTGGCCACCGTCGATGCCAATGCCAATGGTCAAATTGAAGCAGGTGAACAGGCAGCCTTGTTTGCTCTGTTGGGTGATGGCGATGGTGTCTTAGAAGACAGCGACTTGTCAGATACAGACAATGACGGCACAGCTAACTACTTGGATACGGACTCCGATGGAGATGGTATTCCAGACTTGATTGAGAGTGGACGTTTTGTTTGCGATACCAATGAAGATGCTATCTTAACGGTAACGGAGGTGTTAGCGTGTGTTGCCGCCACAGACAGTAACATGGATGGTTTGCTGCAACACAGTGAACAAGCCTTGGGCGATCAAGATGTTGATACCTTCTTCAATCATCTGGATATTGATGCTGATGGCGATGGTTTAGGCGATATCATTGAAGGGCACGTGGCAGACATTGATGGCAATGCTGATGGCTACATCAGCCCCAGTGAATACCAAACCGCATACAATACCTTGGGTAACATGGATGGCGTGATGACCATCAGTGAACTGGCAGACAGTGAAACTTTGTCTGATGGCATTGCAGATTATTTTGATTTGGATTCTGATGATGACAGCATTTTGGATCTGCATGAAAGTGATGCCACAGAAATGTATCCCAACTATGATGCCAACAGTGTGGTGACCACTTATGCTAACCTGATGGACAGTGATGCAGTGAGTGATGGTATTCCAGACTTTAGAGATACCGATTCTGATAATGATGGTGTATTGGACAGTGCGGAAGCGGGAGATGCTCTGACCAATACAATACCCATAGACACCGATATGGACGGTATCCCAAACTTCCAAGATACAGACTCGGATGAGGATGGTTTATTGGATAGCGACGAAGCCACCTTGATGTCCAATCCATTATTGGCGGATACGGATATGGATGGTTGTACCGATAGCTGCGAGGTCTTTGGTACCAACCCACCGGCAGAAGTCAGTTGTCCGTTTATTGGTCATCCAAGCAGTCCAGGTACAGTGATCAGTCCAATTTCTGATCCAACCGATGCCGATACCGATGATGGCGGTACCAATGACTGTGATGAGGCCAATGAACCGACAGATCCAAGAAATCCTGCGGATGACCCATGGTTGGATGAAGATGCGGATAATGATGGCGTCACCAACGGTCAAGAAAACGTGGCCGGAACCAACCCCAACAATCCGGATTCAGACACCGATGGCTGTACCGATGGCTGTGAAATTTTTGGAACCACCGCCATGTGTCCGTATGATGATCCAGAAAATGCTGCTTGGTTCCCAGGCATGGGTACAGTGATGAGTCCAGTGACCAATCCTTTGCTGGTGGACAGTGATGCTGATGGCTGTAACGATTGTTTAGAAGCCACCACCCTATTCACCAACCCCAATGTTGCGGATACAGATGCAGACGGTGCCAATGATTGCCAAGAATATGGTGCGGGGACTGACCCCAATAACCCAGACTCTGATGGTGATGGTTTATTGGATGGTTTGGAACTTAATACTTTAAATACCAACCCTAACAGCAATGATACCGATATGGATGGCTGTTTAGATGGAGATGAGGTTAATACTTACGGTAGTAATCCATTGGCAGATCCAGATTCAGACAATGATGGTCTAACAGACTGTGAAGAAGATGGAACCTATGGCACCGACAGAAACAATCCAGATACTGACGGTGGCGGAATCAATGATGGTTTGGAGGTCAATACCTTTGGCACAGATCCATTGAATGCCAACGATGATTGTCCAACAGTAAGAGATACCGATGGCGACGGCTTGACCGATTGTGAAGAAATAGACCTTGGTTTAGATCCAAGCAATCCTAATGATGCCACACCCAGAGGTTCAGGAACCATTGGTTTCTTGGATTGGGGGATCTGTAATTCAGGATCAAACCCCGGTATTGTTTTGTTAATGATGATTGCCGTATTGATGGCCGTGTTTAGAAAAGGCGGTAAAATGCTACCCAAAAAATTCCTTTCATTGCTATTGATTGCGTTTTTCTTGGCTGGACAAAATGCGCATGCCATCAATATCCATTACTTAACACCAAAAATATTGAACCCTGATGGTCACCAAGCTTTAAGTTCAACCACTTTAGAGCCGGGTAAAATAGCCGTTGGTGCTTATTTTACCTGGACCAAAAGTCCGCTTGAGTTTGGTGCCAGTGGAGATGGTGATGCCATTGATGATATTGTTAAATGGGTGTTTACCCAAGATTTACTGTTTGGTGTTGGGGTCAGTGATCGTTTTAGTTTTCAGGTGCATGCCCCTTTTCATGTTTATAATGATGTAGAAAATTTTGCCCAATACACCAGTAGCAAAGAATTTAATGTGGGTGATATTACATTACAAGGTTTGTTACAGTTGCAGGGAAAAAATTGGAACGCAGTTGGCGGAACCTGGGGCTTTGGTTTTGTGCCCTTTGTTACGTTTCCAGTGGGTGAAGAAAATCGTTTTTTTGGCAACAAAGATATCACGGGCGGGGGGTATTTTGTTTTAGATCGTTGGAGTGGTATGAAACGCCAATACTTCACCATGAACTTGGGTGGACGTTATAGACCTAATGTAGAAAACATAGGGGCCTTAGAAATTGGCAGTGAAGTTTTGGGTAAGCTGGGTTATGTTTATAGGTTTTTAAACTCTGAGGGTTGGCAGGTGTTTGCTGAGCTGTCTGGTTCAATGTCTTTGCATGAGCCTAAAGAAGTCAATTCACCGGCGGAGTTGTATTTAGGCTTACAAAAAATTTCAAAAAATGAGCGTTGGAAGTGGACCATGGGAACCTCACGTGCTGGTAACAATGGGTATGGAGCGCCAGATGTGCGTTTGTATACGGGTATAAGCTATACCAATAAAAGTTTGCCCAAAAAACCTACACCACCAAGACCAAAGCCTGTCCCTACGGTTACACCAACACCAGAGCCAACGCCTATACCAAAGCAAACAGGTATGTTTAATTTAAAAATAGTAGATCAATACGGTGAAAAAATTAACACGCAAGTCAAAGTTATGTCTGACAGTAAGGTAGAACCTTTATTTGAAGGTGAAATCAGCGAGTTAAGCAAAACAGTTGATGAGGGAGTGGTCATGGTTGTGGTTGGCGATGATGAAAAGCCGCTGCAAAAAGTTTATCAAATTAAAGCCAATCAAGATAACAACTACACCATTGTTTATGACCAAAACAAAGGGGAAAAATTTGACCTTAAAGGTAAGATTTTCTTTAACTCAGGCAGTTATACCTTGAATGCTGAAGCCAAAACTATTTTGTTGGATGCTTATGAAAAAATTCAAAAAGCTAAGATTAATAAGCTGTATGTTGAAGCCCATACCGATAGTTTAGGCAATGCAGAAAAAAATCTTGAATTGTCAACTGAACGGGCCAATGCGGTAAGACAGTACTTGATTCAGTTGGGTATGGACCCATTGGCTGTTTCAGCTAAAGGTATGGGAGAAGCAGATCCAGTTGCCAGTAATACCACAGCGGATGGCAGAGCGCTCAACCGCAGAGTAGACTTTTTTGTAAAATGATTTGAATGCAATTAAAAAGTTCAAAGGAGACATGCACTAAAGTGTGTCTCCTTTTGTACAATTTATAGCGACGAAATAACTCTCTTGATTATGTGCCAAGAAAGCTTGTTTTTGTTATAAGACTAAGCATGAAACAGGTACAAAAGCTTGAACGTTTTTTAGGAATATGTGTTGAAGGATTTCCATTTATTGGCATTGCTGTCTTGCTAACCGCCATTGTTAGTAACATCAGCTGTGTATTAAGTTACATCATGGTTGCGCTCACTGTGTGGGTGATTTGGTTTTTTAGAGATCCAGTGCGTAAAAACCCTATTCAAGCAGAAAATCAAGACAGCACCCTACTTTGTCCGGCGGATGGCACAGTCATTAAAATAGAACCAGCGCAAGACCTGTTTGCTAGAGAAGAAATGCAAAAGGTTTCTATCTTTATGTCAGTGTTCAATGTGCACGTTAACCGCAGCCCTATTACGGGCAGTATCAGTAAAATGGAGTATCGTCCGGGTAAGTTTTTTGCGGCCAATTTGGATAAAAGTTCAACAGACAATGAGCGTTTGGCCATAGAAATGCAAACAGCAAAGTTTGGTCGTATTGTTTTTGCGCAAATAGCCGGGCTTGTGGCCAGAAGAATTGTGTGTGCGGTCAAAGAAGGTCAAAGCATGGCGCAAGGAGAACGCTTTGGCATGATTCGCTTTGGTTCTCGTATGGATGTATACATGAGTCACGATGCTAAAATAAAAGTTAAATTGGGTGATAAAGTTAAAGCCGGGCAAACAATTTTAGCGACAAAAGCATAGATGTATCAAAAGGTACGGCCTACCTTTTGATACTTTTTCAAAATTTGAAGATAAAAATTTAAAAAACAACAATACTTTGCTTCAAATGTAATAAGTGAAGATGGTTGTTTTTTAAGAAGGCTTAACTATCTACTTTTCACAGTTAAGTTTATGTGAGTGGCACCAATATGAATGCCGGCAGAATAACCAATAAATACCAAAGAAGCGTTTTTAGTATCTCTGTTAACCAATAAACCTTTCCCTCCATAATATAGGAGAGATACAGTTAAATCGCCACCACTATAGTTACCGTCTGGGGCACCAACACCAGTATATATCGCTAACCCAACATGAGCTTCAGCACCAAAGATGAACCCCATCTTGATATCTTCCTCGTATTCTCCGTTTTTATCTACTTCTTCAATAAAAGTACTAAAAACCATATTTGGATAGCCATTCATACTTGCACATTCTGTGTGTTCACCGCCAACAAGGGGTACAACAGTTGGGCTTATTCCAATACCACCACATAAATATAGACGGGTATGCCTGTTATTGAGTAAACCTGTTGCTAACGCATTTTCAAACTGTTCGGTTACTTTTTCTGCATCCTCCATTGATATTTGGTTATTTTCAATAAGAAAAATTAGGTTTTCAGTAAAACTCTCTTGAATTTTGTCTACAGTTGTATCTTCTTGTGCAGGTTTAGCATGAGCTATAAAAGATATAAAAACGAAAAGAAGAGTAAGTAAGTTTATTTTTTTCATATTTCCCCCATGAATTTTTCAAATAATTTTGCAACATATATCAGAGCCATGAAAGAAAAACAAGACAAAAACATATTCTTTAGACATAACGCATTAACATTGGCATATGCTGAAATTATCAATAGGTAGGCAGCAACTTTTTGATATAAAAAAGATTTATCCTATCAGTTCATCTGAATCAGTTTTAAACTAACTTTTTTACCCAAAGGTACCGGGTACCTTTGGGTACATATCGAATTAGCTTGCGCTGATCACTGTTTTCATATCAGATCGTAATTTTTTCCAAACTGATTTGCCATGTTCTAAGTATTTCGTGTCCTTATAAAAGGTATCTAAAATCTTTTTTATGTTGGGACTTAGCTTGTTTTTTTAACATATGCTTTGAGTTGTTTAAGGACACTTTTGATTAAGTTTTCATCTTGTTGATGCGGAGCATACAAGCATACTTGGGCGAGAGTGGTCATTGTATGTTCATCAAGGGGTAGAGCTTTAGTAAACTGATATCGTAAAATATCACAGGTTACACCAAAAAACTTTCTTTCATGATCAGACAAAGCCGGCAATTTTTGTTTTTTAACGTTCTCAAGAGATATATCAGTCATATGGTTATAAATTTTGGCAGACAAAACGATAAAAGAAACTTGCTGTTCAGGAGAAAGTGGATTTAGATCAGCATCAAGGCCAAGCGCTCTTGAACCTAAAAAAATTTTTTCTTTTGTGGCATCCCAATAACGCTCAAACATAGGTTTAAAATCAGGGTATTCTTTAATAATGGCATCAATCGATTTTTTCATCTCTTAATTCTATAAAAAATGGAAAAAAGTATACAATATTATTGTACATAATAAACCCATATATAAATAGAAGACAAATGCACTTAAAATGCCTGTGGTTTCTTAAAAAATCTTATGTTATGACATAGCATTTTGAAATTTTATATTAATCTATATTTATTGGGTCTAAGCCTGTGCTTAAGTTTTTTGAGTTGTTCAAAGAGAGAATTTTCTTTTTCTAAAGCTGAACAAAGAGCACAGTTGGATCGTTTGTATGGGCAAGACAACCTGCTTTTAATTGATGAAGTGAACTGTGCCAATCCAAAAAAACGACATGATTTTACTGAATCAGAAACTGGATTATCCAAGATTAAAACCCTTGTTTTAGAGGATGAGAAGAAAACTTTGCGCTACGTTCCTAATACAGTTGGACAGGATGCAGGTTTTGTTGCCTATAAACTTGGGAAAGGAAAAAATTTACAGGCGGGCAAAGCCTATGTGATCACAGTAGAATATCCAGATCAAGCACCTCGAACAAACTTTATTATCAATCGTGGGGGTGAAAGCGTGCGTGGATTTAGTACTGGTGTTGCTTTGGGAGACACCTTAGATGGATACACGGCCAACAACCTAGAGTCACTAAACTATCCTTTAACACAGCGATGGCAAGTGTGGCAGCAGCTGTTTTATTTGCATGAGCATTTTGCTGGACTGAAGATTGGTAAAAACTTTGATTCACGTCCTTTTACACCTAAAGATGGATTTTGGCTGATTGTTGCCCATGGTCACTATAGTGATGCGCCCTTGTCTGCCGGCATAGACCTTGCAAAAATTAGATTGTATGAAGTTTTAGATGAGCAACAGTTGAGTCAAGTCATTCATTATCCACATGCTAGTTTACCCCGTCGACATTTATTTTCTCGAGAAGAAATGAGCGATGTAGCAGTGCATGCTCGGGGAGATTATTTTAGCCAAAACCAGCCAGTAACCAATGATCCGCTGCAGTGGTTTGAAAACAAAGCCAAAGTCATGAAATTTTTGGGGATGAATACATTTGCCAAAGACTTACTTGAATGGGGTTTCAATCAAGGGTTTTTAAGTCAAGACTCAAATTGGTACGCTGAAGCAGGTTTTCGGCATGCAGATCATTCGGTGATGGATTTATGGAAAGAGCTGTTAAGCATGCTTAAAGCATATGACCATTATGTTTTACCGTATTACGAGTATCGAGGAAGTCAGGGCTTAAATCAGAATGGTTTAGGCTACCAACGACGATCAGAACCGTTAAAACGAGCACCTTATGATCCTGAACAAGCTTACAATGAGTGCCGAGGCTACACGCCTTTGCCATGGGTAGAAATGGCCAATGCAGATATTTTAGATCCAACAAGCTTGCTGGATGCTAAAAGATTGTTAGAAAAAACTATTGTTCAACATGTCCAAGATCCAGACTTACAAAGTTATTTAGAACAGCGTTTATTAGGCGCCTGGTTTCGTACTCGGGAGAGTCATTTGCCCATTAATTTTTCAGATCAAGCACGCCAAAAGTTTAGGTTGCACTTGGGTTTAATCAACAATATCAGCAGAAAAAATTTAGAGAATAATCCTAAAATGTTACGCTTCTACCGCAGCTGGTGGAAAGAAGAACGAGAAAAGTTTTTTGATGCACTTGCCAACTATATTCATACAGAGACTGGTATCAATGCAAAAATTCTATTAACGGCCTACGGTGAAGAACCTGGCCCCAAGACAGTTGATAGAAAAGGGGTTGCTACGGATAATATGCAACGCTTTGATAATCTTACAGGCATTGAGGTTTCACAGCTTTTACCACAAGCGGACCTTGCACAAGACTATCACCATTTGATCACGCGTCCAAAAGCACATGAAGAGCAATCAACTTGTGATGATCTAGCCATAGAGTCAAGTTTTGCATCTCCTAGACCAAGAGTGCATTCACAATCAGAAAAAACAATACAAAGTTATCCGTTTAATCGTTTATTTTCAGTAGCGTCAGAGGAGCAAGTTAACGCTTTTCGTTCACCTGCGGGGATGGCATCAATTTTTCATCATCCTTTAAATGAAGACCGTCTCAATGACTTAACCGGTTATTTTGTTTCAGATGTTGAGCGGGCTGGCCCACACTCTATTTTGGCTGAAGCACGGGCACTGGCTTTTCATGACCCTCAGTACTTGGGGTATTTATCAGCACATACATTTAATCGTGCTTATCCGCAGTATGCTAAAAAATTTAATGCGGCATTTTTATCCTTGCCGGCAATCCCTAGTTTTATTGATGATGCTGCTAGCTCGGAACAAGATGTTATTGTTAGAGTCTATCCAACAGAAAATCAAGGGACTTATATAGCAGTGATCAATACGCATCTAGATAAATTGAATGTTAACATCGCCCTACCCCAACATACATTGTTAGTAGATTTAATTAAGCAAGAAACAACAGCACATACAACAAATCTTAATTTAAACTTACATTCTGGAGAAGTGAGAACGTTTTATCTGAATCCTTAAGTATAAAAATTTTATAGCATAGATTTACTATGTTTTATTTGAATACTTAAATAAAACATCCAAGTTAAGGTCTTGAACAAAAGTTGATTCTTCTGGGTTATCCTACTATGTTAAGTTAAAGGTATCAATTGATGAGAAAAGGCATTTACATACTTCCAAATTTGGTTACGACGGGTAATTTGTTTTTTGGTTTTTTGTCTATTATTCATAGCTGGAATTACAGTTTAGGCTATCAAGACAGTTTGTTTAAAAGCGGCTTGTTTATTATGATTGCCGCTGTTTTGGATATGTTGGATGGGCAAGTGGCGCGTAGAACCAATACAGGTTCACGTTTTGGTGAAGAGTATGATTCATTATGTGATGTGATTTCTTTTGGGATTGCACCCATGGCCATGGTCTTTGCATGGGGCCATTATTTTACGGAAGAACTGGCCTTGGTGGCCTGTTTTTTTCATCTGGCCTGTGGCACCATTCGTCTGGCCCGTTTTAATGTGCAAAACAAAAGTACAGAAAAAAGTCATTTTCAAGGCTTACCCATTCCCATGGGCGGGATGTTTTTTGTGTTGAGTGCTTTAATTTTTAAACCCAACCAAGATATTTGGTTCATGGAGGGTGAGAGTTTTATGCTCTTGTGCATGTTAACCGTTCCTTTTTTAATGGTCAGTCAAGTGTCTTACCTATCCAGTAAATCGTTAAGCCTCAATCGCAGACAACCCATGCATGTGTTAATGCCTTTTCTTTTTATGACCATGGCTCTATGGATCAAACCTATTTTAACTTTGTATGTTTTAACCTTAACTTACATTGCATCTGGCCCTTTGGGTGTAGTTTTAAGAGCAACAAAAAAACTGTTCAAGAAAAAAAATACGTCTAAAAAACAAACTATATCTCATTTAAAGTAGAGAATAACTTTTCTTGTATCCATTGCAACTGGTCTTTATTAAAGTTTTCTTCTAAACAGCTGATCAGATTTTTAAGATCAGTCTGTGCTTGTGGTCGGAGTTTGTAGGGATCATTGGGGTCATTTAAAAACATTCTATAAGGCATGAAAGTTTCATCATAAACTTTTTTTTCAACATTGGTTTTGGGTGAGTAGGTCAATTGCTTTTTTAAGGATTCCATAGACATCTTAAAATTTGTGGTATGGATGGGGCCAAGATACTGCTGGGAAAAATCATGGCAAGTATAGCAATTGGCTGCGCCTCCCCAGGTTTTAATAGGCTTTTCAAAACATTTGCTGGCCTGTGGAGATGAAACAGGATCTCCTAAAATGGGCCCTAGATCACTGACTTGATAAAGATATAAACCTTTGCGAGAATCTCTAGCTTGTAAATATTTTGGGAAATGAAAAATTTTGCCATTGGCCATAAATTCAGAAGCTTTGGAGCTCTTATAACCATCATAAACATAAGGATTATTCAAATAAAAACCATCACTGTAGTCAGCAAAGAATCGGCTGTCTTCCGCTAAAAGATTAGACATTGGACCTGTTCTAATTTTGTTCATTTGAAGGTGACACTTCATACAGCTTTCATTAGAAAAACGATTATTGGAAGCACTTAGTTCTCTATTTGGAGACTTATCAGAAAAATACTCTTCATAAAAAAAACTCTGCTGCGGAGATCCTTCTAAATCATAATTGCCACTGATAATAAGGATATTATCGCTATTTCCATCAAAAGGTAAAATAATACTTTTACCCCATGTAGAGCCGGCAATTTCTTGTTCGTAGTAGAGGACTAAACGAAGATTTAATTCACCATTAAATTTAGAAGCTAGTTTTGACTTAATTGGATAAAACAAAAAAGCTTGTTCACCAAAGTGTTGGCTTAATAAATAATGAAGGTAACCCAAAACAGAATCCAATTGTTTTAAATTATCATCATTAGTTTCTTGAAGTATTTTTATATAGTTTTTATAGCTTACTTCATAAGC
Source organism: Oligoflexia bacterium (assembly GCA_035326705.1). Classification (NCBI taxonomy): domain Bacteria; kingdom Pseudomonadati; phylum Bdellovibrionota; class Oligoflexia; species Oligoflexia bacterium. The sequence continues at coordinate 59,741 of DAOLES010000008.1, read as the reverse complement.
TTTCCAAAAAAATGACTTATAGAATATTTCAGGAAGATGTGAACTAACCGCTTTGAAGGGTTGATTAGTATTGATAAAGTTATAATAACCTAAAGCATCAGCGCTAAGACTTACGCCGTTGATCTTATTAATATAAAGGTAGTTGTTTAGCGTTTTGCCAGAAAGGGTATTTTTAAAAAACTCATTAAATGGATGAGTAGTTAGGGTTAGATTAACTGACTTAGTAATCAGTGTTTCCAAGGATTTATTGTGAGGCTTAAGATATTGATTCAAGGCCCAATCAATCAAACGTTCTTTGTTCTGATAAAAATCAAGATCTAATTCAGAAGAGTGATTGTTCAGCAAAGAATATTCTTTTTCTGGAAAACGACAAACAGCTTGTTCGTTCTTATAACAAGATTTCCAGAGTCCATCTTCTTGAAAACGCAAGTTGAAAAAATTACAGTAATCGCGAAGCTTTGTATGATCAAGTTCCGAATACAATAAACAAAAACCATTGGACGTATCATTAATAGAGTAAAGTTTATTTTCTTTTGCATGGCCTAAAGAACTGAAAAATAAAGCAACTAGGCATAGAAAAAAAATTGCCACAATATTCAATTGTTTCTGAAAAATTTTTATTAAAAAATCCATAATCCCCTACATTAATACAAGATCAATCTATCATATAAAGCTAAACAGTTTCAAGTCAGTAATTTAAGATGAATAGAGGAAAAGAGATTAAAAACTGTTGAAGAAAAACAGAGTGAGGTAAATTTAGTCAGTGATGATAAAAAGAATTTATTTAGCTTTATTAGCGTTTATGAACTTTGGGTTTATTTATGCACAAGAACAAACTCAAAAGCTAAGCTATCAATCAGGACAGAGTTTTTCTAACTTTACAATTCAACAGGTGTATCATGCAGGTGATCAGCAAAATATAGGTAGTTATTGGCAACATGCATCCGGCTTGAAGCTGTTTGTTTTACAGTTTGATACGGTCCCTCAGACGGCCATTTGGGTCAGTACACCACCTATTTCAAACCAAGGCCATTCACATGCTTTAGAACATGTCTTGTTGGGTAAAAGTAAAAAAGGCCGTTATTTGGACATGCTGGAAAAATACAATTTAAGCACATCAGGTGCCCTAACCTATCCCCTGTACACTCAGTATAAGTTTAAAAGCAAAGCCGGTATGGCTGAGCACAATACAGTTTTAGCTACCACTTTGGATGCTTTGTTCAATGCAAGTTTGGATGAAGAGCAGATTCAACAAGAGCTCTATCATTTTGCGGTCAAACAAAATCAGAACAACAAGTCCTTAAGTTTGATTGAAAGTGGAGCGGTGTATCAAGAAATGGAAAGTTATGAACAGAGCTATAATGATTATTACAGCATGCTCAAAACCATTTTAGGTGAGCAACATCCCTACTCTAAAATTTCAGGCGGCGATCCTTCTGCAATCAGAACCTTAAAGCCACAAGCCATTGCTCAGTTTTACCAAGATCAGTATAAGATTGGACCAGGCATCAGCATGCTCAGTTTTTTACCCGTTAATGCAGATGTTAAACAATACTTACACACCCTAGATGGTATCTTGCAAAGGTTGCCACAAGCAAAACAGCAAAAGCCTTTATCAGAGATCTATCCGGTGAAAGCCCAAACGGCTTTAAAAGGAAAAATACAGACAGTTTATAACGCCAGTCATCAAGAGGATAATTTGGTCAATGTAAGGTTTGCTTGGGACGTGGTGAATAATATCAGCTATGAAGAAGACATTAGCCTTGATTTATTTTTTGATAATCTTAATGATTATTTAAAAGAGACTTGGGTTAAAACTAAAAAACTACCGGTTGAAACCTTGTCCTGTTATACGACCAGAATCAATGTGCAACAACTTTACCCGGCTTGTTTTGCCAGCTTAAGCCAAAAAAACAACAGGCAAAGCAATATTCAAAACATTCAAGACAAATTGCAAGAAGGCATTGAACACTTTATGCAGCTTGAACAAAAGCCAGAATTAAGAAGTAAGGCTTATAACAAAGCCAAGAGTTTTATTGCGGGTAAGATGTTGAACTATGAAGTTATATTTGAATATGTTCCAGATGATGACAGCTTAGAAAGTTGGAAAAGAGTTTTGGCCCAGCTAAGCCAGAACAAAGCATTTGAACAAGATCTTTTTTTTATGGATATTTTTAAAAAATTGAATCAAACATTTTCCAGTGAGAAAAGCGCCTGGGATGAAAGTATTGTCAAAGCCGGTTTTTTACAGACACCGTATATTTTTGTAGGTGTCCCAAGTCAAAAGCTCAGTCAAAAAATCAAACAAGCAAAAAAACAAAGAGTTCAGAAGCAGCTTGCTCACTTAAAACAAATGTATGTCCAGGACAATGAGCAACACGCTTTGCAGGCTTTTGCTAAACAAGAAGAAAGTAAACAAAAACAGTTTCACTATGAACGCTATCCCGATTTTCCAAAACAGTTTATTCTCAGCCCAGATCCAGAGCTTAAATACAAGCACTATAAAAAACAGGGTGTTGAATACATTGAAACCTATTTTGAGCATAAAAACAGTTTGGATTTGAACATCTTAATTAATATGGATGATTTACCGCAAGCGTATCAGCTCTATGCCAACGCCTTGCCCTATTTGCTTAAACGCATAGGTATCCATAAAGACGGTCAGCGTTACAGTTACCAAGACCTAGCCGATGAATGGTACAAAAAAGGAAAATCTTTTGCTTACGGTTATGAGAATATCAAAAAACAAAATTATTTTAACTTAGGTTTGACAGTGCAAAATATCAAGTATTTGGACGAAGCTTTACAAGCTTGGCAAGACAATCTTTTGTATGCTGATTTTAGTCTAGAGAACTTAAAAGAGTTACGTTACTTGGTGAGTCGAGGTTTAGAGAGTTCAGAGCAGCTTACCCAAGATCCTGGAGATCATTGGGTCCCAGATTTATTCAAAGATATCGAGAATGGTATAGAAGGCCAGGAACTCAAGTTAAATTTAAACAGTTATTACAGCAGTCGATATGATGACTATCGTTTAAAATGGTTATTGACCGATCCCGTTACCAACAAAGAGTATCAAAGCATTAAAAACTATTTTGCCCAGTTAACCCAGCAGACAAGTAATAAAAGTAAATTGATAGAACAGCTTAATCAAGAACATGTTGATAAAACAATTGCTGCCATTGCCAAAGATCTTAAGTTAATTTTAGCCAATGTTCCGCAAGAGACGATGGCGGAAGATTATCAGGCAAGCATGAACATGATTTTGACCGCTCTGCAAACACCCATAGAGGAGAGTTTACAACAATTTAAAAACTGCATAAGCTTTTTGCTCAACAAACATAAGCTCAAAATTGTTATGGTAGGCAATCAAAACAATATTCACCTAATGCAAGTCCAGCTCAATAAACTGTTGCCCAAGTTTTTGCCCAAAAAAGCCAAAAGCAAACTGTTAAAGGCAAACAAACCAGCCCTGCCCTATTTTTTAAGTCGTCTGCAAAGCCGATACCCGCAAATGGATAAAGCCTACCCTAAACATTTATTTTTTGAGACTGCCAACAAAAGCAAAGCCAATGTAAAATTTAAAAGCAAAGGTCCTGGACTCAAAGATACAAAAAATAGGGATATGATTGATTATATGTCTAGCTTGATGTTTTCTGGTTCTGGCCCCAAGAGTTTTTTTTACCAAACCTGGCAAGCAGGTCTAGCCTATAGCAACGGTATATCTGCTGAGAAAGAAAATGAGAAAGTATCTTATGCTGCGTATAGGGTTGGTGATATGGAAGCCTTACTGGCTTTTGTTGAACAAGCGGCCCAAGAAGAAAAAAACTTTGATCAAAAAGATTTGGATTTACTTTACGTTGATTATTTTAATGATTTATCGCGCAGAGACCAATCTTTAAGTTCACGTGGTTGGAACCAGGCTCTGGATATTTTTTATCAACAGCAGCCAAAAGTGTTCATCAAGCATGCAAAAAAAATGTTAAAGTTGCGCAAAAAAAAATCAACCCTTAAAAAAGTTCAACAAGCATGGGATCAAACTTGGGCAAGCATTTGGCCAACAAGTAACAATAAAAAAATGCAGCAAAAAAGAGAAAGTGTGTTTTTGTATGTTGGGGATGAAAACGACTATCAAAGCATCCAAACCAAGCTGCCCAATCAAACTTTATATAGAGTATATGCCCGAGATTTTTGGTTTATTGATTAAGGGAGTGTTAACAGAAATGTCGATGTATTTTCTATTAGATAGAATTTGTCAAAGTAAGATAGAAAGACTATGCTAAGTCCATGATGATAAGATTGTATTTATTCCAATGTATCGTTGTTACATTATTTACAAGTTTAGTTTTTGCCTTTCAAACAGAAAACTTTTCTGCAAAGGGCTTAAAAGAATTGCACTTAAAAAATTTATCTGGGGATGTTGTGATTACCGCCAGCAAAAGCAATCAACTTAAAGTAGATTATGAAAAGATTAAATTCTCCGAGCATTGCAGTCTTGCCGTGGATAAAAAACCAGAAAGCATCTGGATTGAAGTTAAAAAAAATAAAAAGCCTTGGGGGGAAGATTGCAAAGTTAATTTTGAGATCAGTTTACCCAAAAAAACGGATATGGAGATCAACATTGGATCAGGTAATTTAAATATTATTGGGGTTGAAGGAGAATCCAAAATCAATATCGGTAGCGGTGATTTAAGTTATAAGGCCGCTTGGATTGATGAAATTACAGTTAAATCTGGTAGTGGTGATATTAATATCCATGGCCTTGCCGGTGAGGTTGATATTTTAACCGGTAGCGGAGATGTTGATCTTGATTATGCAGAGCATGCAGTTCCGGCCTCTTTGGTGTTGCGCAGTGGTAGTGGCAGCATAGCAGCCAAAGGTTTAAAGGGAGACACAGACATTATTACAGGAAGTGGCAGTATTGAGCTTTCTTACAACCAAAAGTTACAAGACAAAGGTGAAATCTCAATCAAGTCCGGCAGTGGCGATGCAAAAATCCACTTTCCAAAAAGCCTGAGTGCTGTGAAAGTGGATCATAAAGCGGCCAGTGGCAGAGTCAAAAGCGATATTGCTCAAAAAGACGACGCAGCATGGAGCATCTACATGCGCAGTGCCAGTGGTGATCTAAAAATCATCCAATAATATCAAAAGGTAGGCCGTACCTTTTGATGCAACTTAATCTATTTTTACTGGGGCATTGCTTTTAAAGATAATAGCATCTTGTTTAGGTTTTAACAGCTTAGCGTAGCCAACCGGTCCCAAGGTGTAAGCATGACCATTTACTTTTAAATAGGCCCCTTCAGCCATGGCCAAAACGGGGGTGTCATTTTCTTCATGGTATTCACGCAAGCGGTCATCACGGCTCTCCCCACCATAGGGTTGTAAGTGTTCTTGATCAGGACCATAATAGAGTTTGCCCTCTGTATAATGAGCATTGATTTGAAATGGAATAAGATTTAAAGCGTTAAAACCCTTGGGTGGGCACATGATGGGCATGTCATTGGTATTAGCAATGGTGGGGCAAGCCACATTGGTTCCCGCACTGATCCCTATATACGGCATGCCGGATAAAACTTTTTCACGAATCACGTCCAACAAGCCATGCTCTTGCATGCGATACAACAGTCTAAATGTATTCCCACCTCCAACATATAGGGCCTGTGCTTGTTCAATGGCCTTGAGTGGCGAGTCAAAACGATGAATCCCTAAAAACTCAACATCCAAACCACTGAAATATTGCTCCTGAACGTTTTTTTCATATTGGTCATAATCTGCTACAGCATAAGGAATAAAAATGATCTGCTTTACTTGGGTGCTATGCTGTTTAACGGCCTCTTTCCAAGCATTCACCCGCTCAGGAATTTTATTGGTACCGCCACTACCTAACAATAATGTTTTACTCATAGGCGCAAACCTGCATTTTTTTTTGAAAATGGTCAAGCATCCTATTTGTTTTTATAAAAAAGAGTAATGGTATAAAAAAAACCTATGATTTCAATAAGAAAAACTAAAAAATAGTAAAAAAGCTTGCTTTTACAAGGTTTTTTTAAGAGACTTTGCAAACGTTATGCAAGGCTTGTTTTAACAGCGCAATTTCGCCCTAATGAATCAAGCTAAATGTTTAATAAAAAGAAGGAGTATAAAAACAATGTCAAAATTGAAACTATTAATTGCGTCCTTCTTGTTAGCCGGCGCGAGCTTTGCTGACCAAGTAGATACGCATTTATTTAACTTTTCAAATACACTGGAAACAGTGAGTGTTCATGGTGCATTGAATCCAAACAGTGAACTTGCTAAGCATGGTTCACGTGTTGTTTTTCGTGTTGCCTATGATTATCAAAATGACCCGTTAGCTATTGCAGCAGGGGGTAACCAAATTGATCAATTGGTTGATGATATCCAAACCATCAATGCTGGTTTTGGTATTTTGGTTCATCCAAGAGTTTTGTTGGGTGTAGACGTGCCTGTGCATTATGTTGATTTAAACCCAACAGGCGCAGCAGCAACAGGCGTTACAGACCAAGAAAACTGGACTGTAGGCGATGTTGGAGTGCATGCAAAATTAAGATTAAGTGGTGATGATTCTAAAGTTGCAGTTGCTTTAATGCCATACGGTATTTTGCCGACAGGTGATGCAGATTACTTTGTATCTGATGATAGCTATGCTTTTGGAGGTAAAATCTTAGTTGATACTAGAGTTGCTGATCGTGTAGGCTTGTATGCAAATGCAGGTTATACTTACTCTAAAGATGCTAACTTCCAAAATATTGATCGCGACAACCGTATTGAGTGGGGTGCTGCAGCGAGCATAGATTTGGTGCAAGGCAAAGGTGCTTTAGATGTTCTCGGTCTTAACTTAGAGGGTCTTGGGTCAGTTAATGTGGTTGACTATGAAGATGATCAAAACCCAATTAATGTTCGTGGTGGTTTAAGAGCAAAATTAGGCAAAGCTGTTTTGTTTGGTGGTGCCTCATGGGACGGCTGGGGAGAGTCTGAAACTTCAGACTTTAGTTATTATGGTGGATTAAAGCTTGCTTTAGGTGGTGCAGCTCCTGTTGCAGCTCCAGAGCCAGCTCCAGCTCCAGAACCAACACCTGAACCAACACCTGAACCGCAAGTGATTAAAGAAGTTATCAAAGAGAAACTTGAAGTGGTTAAAAAAGAGTTGAGTGTTGTTCGTGAGATCAACTTTGCAACCGGCAGTGCTCAAATCAAACCTGAAAGTCATGCAATCTTAGACAGTGCAGCAGAAAAACTGAGTCCATTCATGGATCAAATTTCTACCATCACTGTACATGGACACTCAGATACAACAGGTGGTGCTGCGTTTAACAAATCTTTAAGTCAAAAACGTGCTGAAGCTGTAGCGGCTTACCTTGCTGGTCAAGGCATTGACGCTTCTAAACTTAAAGCAGTAGGTCATGGTGAAGAAAATCCAAAAGTATTCCCAGAAAAAACTGCTGAAGACAGACGTTTGAACAGACGTGTTGAGTTTGTGGTTAAAGATACAGTAACCGTAGAGAAAAACTTGGATGTACAAAAAGAAATCGTACCTGCTGATGCAGAAGAAGAAGGTGACGAATAAAATTTTTTTGGAACAACCAAAGAACTTAAAAAAAGGCGCCTATACGGCGCCTTTTTTATGTTGAATGACAAGTGTATGGATAATGAGAGAAGCTTTACTTCAAACCAAGAAATGTATAGGTTTCTTGCTGCATGATTCGTATTGATAAAGTGAAGTTGGAAAATGCTCGCCCCTATGACTTATGTCAGATTGAGCCGCATGCGCACCTTAATGTTATTGTTGGAGACAATGGCTGTGGCAAGACCACAGTTTTAGAAGCCATTTATATTGCCTTAACCGGAAAATCGTTTAAAACCAGCAAACTCAAAGAATTTATTCAAAATGAAAAACCCTACTGTAAAATTCAGGTGACCTTAAATCAAGAAGAAAGCAGAGAAGTTGTCTTAAAAGCACGCAGCAAAGAGTTGTATAAAAATGGTGCAAAAGCAAAAGCTTTAAGTGAATTTTGTCAGGGCATTGCTTGTATATCTTTAATTCCTGAAGATGTAGCCATGATTAATGGGGCTTCACAGTACAGAAGAAGATATTTAGATCACATTTTGTTTTATCAAGACCCCGCTTATGCTGGTCTTTTGCAAGACTATAAAAAAGCGCTGACTCAAAAAAACAGTCTGCTTAAAGCCAAGCTTGATATAAAAGTTTATCTGGACCAGGTATCTCCTTGGCATCAACAGATGATTCAATACAATCAAAAAATTCGTCAAAAACGCAAGAGCGTAATAGACCAACTTTTTCAACCGATTACTAATTATTATACTGAGATCAGTGCAGGCAAAGGGCAACTGACAGTTAGCTATAAGCAAAACGAATCAGATTTTGCACAATCCATTGCAGAAAAGTCAGTGCTTGAGCATGCATTGGCCAGAAGTTTGTATGGCAGCCATAAAGATGATGTTCAGCTGGACTTGAGAGGTTATGACCTCAATCATTATGCTTCACAAGGAGAAAGAGCCTCAGCCTTGTTGGCCCTTAAATTTGCTGAACTGAACCATATTAAACAAATCAATCAAAATATTATATTGCTCCTGGATGATATAGGTGGAACTTTAGATGCAAAGCGACGCCATGTCTTATTAGAACAGCTAAAAACAGAAAAATATCAGACTTTTATTGCCAGTGCTGATAAAAACATTGAAGAAATGAGTCAAAAATTGGGGGCAAGTATCTATAAACAAAAGCAAATTGAGTCAGGTTTTACAGAACATTCACTGAAATCTCTGCTCTGGAAACAGCAAGAATAACTCAAAACAAATCTATATAACTATTTAATTTTAAAAGGTTTTTTGCGCATATTTTGATAAATTTATGCTGGCCATTGTGCGCCAAGACGTGTATAACAAGCAAGTTTTGAAAAATAAAAAGGGTGAAATACGCTCTTAAAAAAAAGAAAAAGGATTTATTTTGGCTAAAGATACATCAAATTATTCAGCATCGAGCATTAAAGTTTTAGAGGGTTTAGAAGCCGTAAGAAAAAGACCTGGTATGTATATTGGAGACACCCATACTCGTGGTTTACACCATTTGGTTTATGAGGTGGTTGATAACTCCATTGATGAGGCTTTGGCGGGCTATTGTACTGAAGTAAATTTGATCATTCACGATGACAATTCTATTACGGTTAAAGATAATGGTCGCGGTATTCCAGTGGGCATCCATGAAAAAGAAAAAATTCCAGCCGCACAATTGGTGCTGACTAAATTGCATGCAGGAGGTAAATTTGATCATGGAACTTATAAGGTTTCTGGGGGTTTGCATGGTGTGGGTGTATCGTGTGTGAATGCCCTTTCAGAAAAGCTGGAGCTTGAAATTCATCGAGAAGGTAAAAAACATCAACAATCTTATGAACGAGGTGTTCCCACCAGCAAGCTAAAGGTTGTGGGTGACTCTAAAAAAACAGGAACCACAGTCACATTCAAACCAGATACACAAATTTTTGAAGTCACCAAGTATTCGTATGAAACTTTAGCCAGTCGCATGCGGGAATTGGCTTTTTTAAATTCTGGTATCACCATTACCATAGAAGATGAACGAACCGATAAAAAACAAAAATTTAAGTATGAGGGTGGTGTTGAAGAGTTTGTTAAATACCTCAATAAAAATAAAGAGACTTTTCATAAGCCGGTTAGCTTAAAAGGCAGTAAAGATAACATTGAAGTAGAGCTTTCCATTCAATACAACGATGGCTATTCAGAAAATGTTTTTACCTTTGTTAACAATGTTAACACCATTGAAGGGGGAACCCATTTAATTGGCTTTCGTTCAGCCTTAACTCGTAGCATTAACAACTATGCAACTGAAAATAATTTGCTCAAAGGCGTGAAAGAAAAACCTTCAGGGGATGATGTCAGAGAAGGATTAACCGCTGTTATTTCAACCAAAGTTCCAGATCCTCAATTTGAAGGACAAACCAAAACCAAATTGGGTAACTCTGAAGTAAAAGGTATTGTTGAGACCATTGTTAATGAGGGCTTGTCTAACTATTTAGCTGAGCATCCTAGAGAAGCTAAAAAAATAGTTTTAAAAGTGGTTGAAGCTGCCCGAGCGCGTGAAGCTGCCCGTAAAGCCAGAGATCTAACGCGTCGTAAAAGTGCGTTGGAGTTTTCATCTTTGCCAGGAAAGTTAGCAGATTGTCAGGAAAAAGATCCAGCTTTAAGTGAGTTGTATATTGTTGAGGGAGATTCAGCGGGAGGTTCTGCCAAACAAGGACGTGAACGCAAGAGTCAGGCTATTTTACCCTTAAGAGGTAAAATTCTTAATGTGGAAAAAGCACGTTTTGATAAAATGATTCAATCCAATGAAATTCAAACTTTAATTCAAGTATTGGGCACGGGGATTGGTAAAGCAGATTTTAATATGGAAAAATTGCGTTACCATAAAATTATTCTTATGACCGATGCGGATGTCGATGGTGCACACATTAGGACGCTGTTGTTGACTTTCTTTTACAGACAAATGCCAGATATTGTTGAGCGTGGTTATTTGTACATAGCGCAACCACCGTTGTACAAAGTTAAAAAGAAAAATAGTGAAAAGTATCTCAAAGATGAAGCCGCACTCAACAGCTATTTGTTAGATTTGGTGGTGGAAGATATAGAGTTACACTTGCCTAAGAGTAAACAAAAATTAACCAAGAAAAAATTGCAAGAGTTTGTCAGTCAGTATTTAAGCTATCAAGATAGCTTGTTGCGTGCCAGTGGCAAAAATGAATGGCGTGTGGTTGATGCTTTGTTGATGCAAAACTTGGCCAGCATGGAAGCATTTAACAATAAAACCAATTTTGAAAATCTACAGAAAAAAGTTACAGCTTATATACAACAAAATTATCCACATATTATGCCAGCAGTTTACCAACTTCAAGAAAACGAGGGTGAACCAGTTTGTGTGATCAGTAGCAAAGATAAAGGCATGAAGCGAGACACTGTTTTAAATGCAAAGTTTTTAAATAGTGAACGCATGCAAAACTTGATCAAGAAAGCAAAAGCAATGCAAGCTTTTCTAGATGAAAGCTATGAGTTGGTTGCCAAAGATAAAAATGTTGAAAAATACAGTTTGTTTGATGTGGTGAAATATATTCTAAGTTTTGCCAGAAAAGGTTTAAACATTCAGCGTTACAAAGGTTTGGGGGAAATGAACCCAGATCAATTGTGGGAAACCACCATGGACCCTAGTAAACGCAACTTACTTAAGGTTACCATTGAAGATGCTGTAGAAGCCGATGAAATTTTTACGGTGCTGATGGGGGATGCGGTAGATCCACGTCGGCAATTTATTGAGCAAAATGCCTTGGCAGTTAGAAATTTGGATGTATAGGGATTAAAAAATTTTTAAAATATATGATAACAAAGCAAAAAATAAATTTCGTACTGCGAGTTTGGGTTGCATAGCAGTCTATTGTTTGAGCAGATAAAAATTGTTTTTTGTTTTGTAAAATGGAAGGAACGTTATGTCATTAATGACAATAGATAGAGAAACACCAAAATCCATTGTGGAGGAAATGAAGGCCGCTTATTTGGATTATTCCATGAGCGTTATTGTTGGGCGTGCTTTGCCTGACATCCGTGATGGTCTTAAGCCGGTGCATCGCCGTGTTTTGTATGGCATGTATGAAATGGCCAACTATCACAACAAACCCTATAAAAAGTCGGCTCGTATTGTGGGGGATGTCATGGGTAAATATCACCCACATGGTGATACAGCTATTTATGATACCATTGTGCGTTTGGCCCAAGACTTTTCTATGCGGCACCCATTGGTGGATGGTCAAGGTAACTTTGGATCTGTTGATGGTGATGCAGCGGCAGCCATGCGTTATACAGAAATTCGTTTGGATAAAATTGCGGAAGAGTTTTTAGGAGATATAGATAAAGATACAGTTGAATTTGCGCGCAACTATGATGATTCTTTGAATGAACCAAAAGTTTTGCCTGCAAAAATTCCTAATCTTTTGGTGAATGGGGCCAGTGGTATTGCGGTGGGTATGGCCACCAATATTCCACCACACAACTTGGGTGAAATTTGTGATGCCTTAAATGCCTTAATTGCCAACCCCAAATTGGAAGACAAAGAGTTATTTAAAATTGTTAAAGGACCAGATTTTCCAACGGCAGGTTTGGTTTATGGCAAAAGCGGAATCAGAAAAGCTTATGAAACCGGTCGCGGTAAATTTAAAATCAGAGCAAAAACTACTTTAGAAGCCATCAACAAAAAAGGCGACAAGCAAGCCATCATTGTCAATGAGTTGCCTTATCAGGTTAACAAAGCCAGATTGCTTGAAACCATTGCTCAACAAGTTAGAGATAAAAAAATTGAAGGTATATCTGACTTAAGAGATGAGTCTGATCGCGATGGTATGCGTGTTGTTATTGAACTTAAAAGAGACGCAACACCAGAAGTTGTTTTAAATAAACTTTATGCCAATACACAAATGCAAACCTCTTTTGGGGTGATTATGTTGGCTTTGGTTAACAACAAACCCAAAGTAGTCAGTTTGCGTGAAGCCTTAAGTTTGTTTATTGCACATCGCAAACAAGTGGTAACCCGTAGAACTTTATTTGAACTTAAAAAAGCCCAAGCCAAAGCCCATATTTTGGAAGGTTTAAAAATAGCTTTGGATAATTTGGATGCAGTGATTGCTTTAATCAGAAAATCTAAAGATCCAGTGATTGCTAAAGAAGGTTTGTGCAAAAGTTTTAAACTGAGTGAAAAACAAGCCACCGCTATTTTAGAAATGCGTTTACAACGTTTAACCAATCTTGAGCGTGATAAAATCATTCAAGATTACAAAGACATTATAAAACTGATTGAAAAACTTAAAACCATCTTGGCAGATGAGAGTTTGGTTTACGAAATTGTCAGCAATGAGTTGGGCGAAATTAAAGAACAATTTGCTAACCCAAGACGCAGTCAAATCAAAGCAGAGATTCAAGAATTTGATGAAGAAGATCTCATTGAAGAAGAGGAAATGGTGGTTACCTTAACCCATGCTGGTTACATCAAACGTAACCCGGTGAGTTTGTACAAAAGTCAAGGTCGTGGCGGTAAAGGTAAAGTGGGTACCGGTGTTAAAGATGAAGATTTTGTGACCGATGTCTTTGTGGCCAGCACCCATTCTTATATCATGGTCTTTTCTGATCGTGGCCGTGCGTATTGGTTAAAAGTGCATGAAATTCCACAAGCTGGAAGAGCAGCAAAGGGTAAGCCTATTGTAAATTTGGTTCAACTAAAAGGCACTGAAAAAATCACAGCTATTTTACCGGTAAAAGAGTTTACAGAAAATAAATTTATCATGATGGCTACACGCAAAGGAAGCATTAAGAAAACAGACCTTATGCAGTTTGCAAACCCGCGTTTATCAGGGATCATTGCTTGTAATATCAGTGATGGAGATCGTTTGATTGGAGTAGAGATCACTGATGGTAAAAACGATGTCTTCTTAGCCACTAAAAATGGATTGGCCATTCGCTTTGGTGAAAAAGATGTGCGTAGCATGGGTCGCCAAGCCGGAGGTGTAAGAGGGATTACGCTTAAAGGTGATGATGAAGTTGTTGGTATGAATGTTCTTGTAGAAGAGAGCACCATTTTAACCACAACTGAAAACGGTTATGGTAAGCGTACTGACACCAAAGAATACAGAGCACAAAGCAGAGCAGGTAAAGGGATTATAACCATTAAAGTAACCGATAAAAACGGGCCAGTTGTAGGGATTACACAAGTCACGGATGAAGATGATGTGATGTTAATCAGCAATCAAGGCCAGATTATTCGGACCAAAGCCAGTGGTATCTCAGTGATGGGTAGATCCACGCAAGGCGTTCGTTTAATGAAGGTTAAAGCTGGTGAAAGTCTGGTATCACAAGCAAAAATTATTAATGAAGATACTGCACAAGAAGATTTACCTTTGGATGAGTAATCAATAACCTTGTGAAAACCAAGCTTGATTTTGCCTGGAGGTTTTCTGGTGTTTTAAATGCTTAAGGAAAAACACATGCAGTATGGTCCCCTAGTTAAGGGTTTGTATTTAAGGATACAAACCCTTTTTTATAGCAAAAATTATAACTATTCGCGTTATTTTGAAGGCACATAATAATTAATATTATTAATTTAAAAAAAAATATTATTAATTTTGTTGTTTTTATGGCCTGTGTTAGCAGAAGAGTGTTGATAAAAATATTCTTTCAAAGGGGGATGACGTGGTAAAAAATATCTTAAGTTTGCTTGTCGTTGGTTTTTGTTCAGTGGGTTTTGCGCAGCAGCCGGGTCAGTATAGCATCACACAAAAAACATCTGATTTTTACCAAGCTTCATTAAGCTTAAATGAAGGTTTGGTTTTTGAACCTAGAGATGTTAGTTTTGTCAGTGGTACCATTACCTTTAAAGATACCTATTCAAAATCTCCTGATAGAGCAGAATTAATCACTGAAGCATTTGCCATTGATCTTAATGGTAAAGAAGCCCCTTTGGCAATATCAGAAGGTGAACACATTTGGGTAGAAGCAAGCATCATTCAACCCAAAAAAACTAGCAATCAAAGTTATGTTCCTTGGGAAGTTAAGCCGCAGCATCAACCAAATCCATGGGAAATAGAGCAATTCAATTTGCCTCGTCTCTATATCAAAATAACGAGCGCTTCAGGGATTGTTTTGGCAGAAGTTACAATTGAAAAAAAATAAAATTAAACAAAAAATAAGGAAGGGAAAAATAAAATGAAAAAAATAATGACAGTGTTAATCATGGTTGCTTGTACAAGCGCTTTTGCACAAGAGAGAATGGGTTTAGAACAGTTCTATCAACAAAACGGTAGCGACGCCATGCCAACACGTAATACGAACCCTATTGACTACAATGATTTGAATGATCGTCAGGATAGATGTGTAAATCCTACACAGAACAATTACAATGATGATGCCATGGGTGAAGGGCGTTACAAAAATTGGAATGAAGTTGATCCAGAAAACTGTAGCAATGACCCTGAGGCATGCAACTGTTTAAATCATGGTGATCAAAAAAATGGTCAGTTATCTGATGAACCCATTTATAGAGGAAGTGACTGCGTTCCTGTTCAAGTCTATGATTGGAATGCCGGTGAAAAAATGTGGTTTGAATCTGGTCAAGAGTACCCTCCCTACTGGTGTGAGCCAATTCAGGAAGAAACTCAGCGTGATAACTACAATGATGATGGCTTAGAGTCAGAAAACTGGAATTATGAACACCCAGACTACTGGAAAACACATAATCCAGAAGCTGGTGATCCTGATTACATCAAAAATAAAGATGATGACGGTTTACAACGCAGAGGTGGCGGCCCCAACGGCGGCTAATAGCAAGCAAAATAACCATTTTATCCGTTTAAATAAACTTAAAAAACCAGTAGAGTTTACGATTGAAACTCTGCTGGTTTTTTTTATGGGCAGGGCGGTGTATTTTTGCTATCAAAGTGGACAGATGAAAAAAGTTATTATTATAATAAGTTTGTTCAGCGTTGTTTTTTTGAGTAGCTGTGCTCAATATGCTTTTTATCTAGCAGAAAAACAACAAAGCAATAAACGCTATTTTCAAAGTGTGGCAGCGTATTTAAAATTTGCGCAAAAATATGCAGATCATAAAAAAGCAGCGCAAGCTGTTTATAGAGCAGCCAAAATTCAACAAGATATTCTTTTGGATATCAAACAAGCCCATCAAAATTACAGTATGTTGGTGGATAAGTTTCCTGTGGGCAATTACACCTTGCTGGCACAAGAAGAGATAGCGCATATACAAAAAAATATATTCAGACGTTACGATCAAGCCATTATTGAATATGAAAAGCTTTTGGATATCTCACCAGACTACCCCAACAAATATCAAGTAAAAAAAGCCATGGCAGAATGTTATAGTAAGCTTAACCAGTATGAGCAAGCTGATATAGAGTACATGGAGCTGCTTAAAGACTTCCCAAGTCAAGCTCAAAGCCAAGAAGTTTTTTTTGCCATTGCCAACAATGCCTATGTTGGCAACATGCCAAAAAAAGCCATAGAGTATTATCATAAAGTTTTAGAGCAGGCACCCAAGGATGATAAAAAAGGGGAGGCCTTATTCAATATTGCAGCTGCATATGAAGAAATGGATAATTTTGCCAAAGCTAAAAGCTTTTATTTGCAGGCTAAAAGTTTTTATCCCAATCCAGAAATTATTGATATCCGAACCAAGGCCTTGCGCAAACGTCAGAATAAAAAATTTAAATAAGCAAAACTATTCCTTAACAAAGTAGTGTTTTTGTAAATGTAAAACAATAGCATCGTATTGTTTATTGAGGGTGTTTTCAATGTCTGCTGTAACTTTTTTAAGACTTTTATTGGGCTCTTTTTTGCTGATCACATGACTTAGATGTCGCATTTGATTGCATATTGCTGCTGTAGAAAGCAGCAAAGTGTGTTCAAACTCTATACCTTTTTTACCAACCAAGGGTGCTAGACTCAACAACCTATCTTTGGTCACGCGAGCATTTTTTTCTAAGATAATTGTGGGTTGTCCTGTGCTTGAATAATCTAAAGCAGGAAAATCTTTCTGCAAACGATCCAAGTCTTTAATGATTTGACTGGCCATACTTTGCATATCCTGCATGAACGTTCTAAAAGAAGCTTGTTCTTGTTTTATCAACAAGTAATGATCTGCTAAAACCAAGCCTTTAACCCCATTGTAGAGTAAGGCATAGCCATAGTTTAACTCTTGCCTAAGAGCATCTTTTTTAGATGCAGAATGTTTTGCTGCCGCAATAAGAGAGTGAGCGTTTAACATTAAAAACACAATCAACAAACTATTTTTCATAAGCATAATTTAAGCATGTAAATTAGATAACGGCAAACAAAGTATTATAAAAAGGCTGTTCTGGCTTTGTATGGTGGGCATTAGGCTGGAATGATAATGCAATTGCTTTTTATAAAAAATTTGATGTTAAAGGAATGAAAGATTGGTTGATATTTAGAGCCGCTGTTAGCTGCTTGAAAGAGCTGTCACAAAAATTGTGGTTTTAAAATGGTTAGTTGTCACTCTCTATGCTTTTGTTTATAGTCTTTTCATGACTTTAAAAAGACCTTTATCTGAAGAATTGTTCATGTCTGCCCAAAAAATCATGCCTGGAGGGGTGAACTCACCGGTTCGTTCTTTTGCATCTGTTGGGGGACATCCTTTTTATGTAGAAAAAGGTAAGGGAGCTAAAATAACAGATGCAGATGGCAACACCTATATAGATTATGTGATGAGCTGGGGGCCTCTCATTTTTGGGCATGCGCATCCTGATATATTGGCAAAAATAGAAAAAACATTACGTAACGGTACATCTTTTGGTGCTTGTAGTGGTTTTGAAATAGAATTAGCAAAACTGGTTACACAAAGTGTCCCCAGTGTAGAAAAAGTTAGATTTGTAAACTCAGGTACAGAAGCTTGCATGAGTGCTATTCGCTTGGCACGGGGTTATACCGGACGTAAAAAAATCTTAAAATTCAATGGTTGTTACCACGGACATGCAGATGCATTTTTAGTTGAAGGGGGTTCGGGAGTAGCAACATTAGGCATTCCAGGCTCACCGGGTGTTCCAGAAGAAACGGTCAAGAACACAGTGAGTATTCCCTATAATAATTTAGAAATGGTGGAGCAAACCATTAAAACATCTCCTAAAGATTTTGCAGCTATTATTATAGAACCGGTTTCCGGTAATATGGGATTGGTAGAACCAAAACCAGGGTTTTTGCAAGGCATTAGAAAACTGTGTGATCAATACGGCATTGTTTATATTTTTGATGAGGTGATGACCGGTTTTAGAGTGCATAAACACAGCGCCCAAGGCTTGTATGATGTAAAACCTGATTTAACCTGTTTGGGTAAAATTATTGGCGGCGGTATGCCGGTGGGCGCTTATGGTGGTAAAAAAGAAATAATGGATTATGTTGCTCCAGTAGGACCTGTGTATCAAGCTGGGACATTGTCTGGTAATCCCGTATGCATGGCGGCGGGCATTAAAACCTTAAAGATGCTTAAAGATGAGAACCCTTATGAAAGCCTTGAGCATCGTAGTCGATATTTACAAGAAGAGTTAGAAAAAGAAGCAAAAAAAGCAGATGTGGCAGTCAAAGTGAACCGCGTGGGTTCAATGTTAACCCTGTTTTTTACAGAGAGTGAAGTGACAGACTTTGCAAGCAGCAAACAGAGCCATCAAGAAAAGTTCAGTAAGTACTTTCAAGCCATGTTAGGGCAAGGGGTTTATTTGCCACCCTCAGCCTTTGAGTGTTGGTTTGTCTCTACCGCCCACGATGAAACTATATTGCAACAAACCATCAGTGCGCATAGAGAAGCACTGAAAAAAATATAGAGTCAAATAATGAATATTAAACCAATCGTGTTTGTAAAGAGCATGCGCAAGAATATTGGAATAAGCATATATTTAGGGCTTTTTGCTTTCAACATGATTTATGCCAAGCAAACAGTGAGTTATTATCAAAGCAAAGGTGCATTGATTGCTGGCTATGATCCAGTGGCTTACATCAAGCAAAACAAAGCCATCAAAGGTCAAAAAGATTTTGAGTACAAATATGATGGAACTGTGATTTACTTTAGTTCTAAAGCCAATCAACAAGCGTTTATAGACAATCCAGAAGCATATTTACCCCAGTATAAAGGTTGGTGTGCCTATGCCATGGCAGATAATGGTGACTTGGTAGAAATAGATCCAGAAACATTCAAGGTAATTGATGGAAAAGTGTATCTGTTTTACAAGGGTTGGTTAGGAAACACCTTAAAAAAGTGGAATAAACAAGATGACTCTTCTCAAATTGAACAAGCCAACCAACATTGGCAACAAAAACACAAGCCATAAGTAAACTAAATTTAATAACAGTATGTAAGCAAAGACTATGGCAAAGATCAGCAGCTGCGTTGACAAGGCTAGTTTTGCGGCGTATGGTCTGAGCATGGATTGTTGCTCAACAGAAGAAAAACCAAGCAGTTGTCACCCAAGCAACAACAAGCAATCTTGGTATTCTTTTTTTAGATTAATGGTGCTTTGTGCCTGTGTATTGTACGGCGGGCATTTACTCAATCGTCTTTATTTTAATATTGATAATAAATTTGCTCATCTTCTGCATGCTTTTTATGAATTGATGAATTTAATGTCTTGGGGCATTGCCTTAGGGATTGTATTTGTGGGTTTGTTATCGTTTGTTCCTAGAGAATATGTGATCTCAGTTTTAGGCAAACCTCGGACCAAAGTTGGCTTATTGCGGGCAACATTGGCCGGCTTACTCTTGGATTTATGCAACCATGGTATTTTAATGGTGGGCATGAAGCTTTATGAACGGGGAGCAAGTCTGGGACAGACCATGGCCTTTTTAATTGCCAGTCCATGGAACTCTTTTTCTTTAACGCTTATTCTTTGGGCTTTGATGGGTTTTAAGTGGATGATGGTTTTTGTCATTCTTTCTGCGCTGATTGCTTTTGTATCTGGGATGGTTTTTGATTTATTGGAAAATAAAAGAATATTACCCTCTAACCCTCACCAAATTGAATTGGCGCCTGACTTTAAGCTCTGGACACAGTTAAAACAGGATTGGGCAGCGTATCACTTTCAATGGGAAGATGTAGGTAGAATGCTGATCAATGGCTTTAAAGATTCTAAAATGATTATCCAGTGGATTGTTTTTGGGGCGCTGCTTTCAAGTGTTATTAAAACTTATGTGCCTGCAGATATTTTTGCCCAGTACTTTGGTCCGAGTTTATTAGGCTTGGGGGCAACCCTTGTTGCTACCACGCTATTGGAAGTATGTTCAGAAGGCGCAGCACCAGTGGCCGCTGATTTTATGAGCAGAGCAGCCGCGCCAGGCAACAGTTTTACCTTTTTAATGGCCGGGGTTTCTACAGATTATACTGAGATTATGTCTTTAAAAGAAACGACAAAGTCGTGGAAAATAGCCTTATTTTTACCTTTGGTCACAGTGCCTCAGGTTTTGATCATTGGCTATTTATTAAATCAATAATATCAGCCACTTAAAAAAGAAAAAAACTTTACCTAGACTTGACGGATAATGACAGAGGCATTATGCCTAGCAGTAATGAACAAGTTGATGCACAGTGGTGCTATTGTTTTTGCTGTTTTGGCAACAACAAGTGCTTATTTTGTTTCTGGTCAAACTGCGGCCAGGTCCGTGATCTGCGGTGCTGGTCTTATGTATTTGAATTTTTTACTGTTGTTTAAAATTGGCAAAATGATTTTTATGGCCAAAAAAAGTGGTGAACAAGTCAAAGGTGGCTTTTTATTGCTATTAAAGCTTTTAGGCCTATTTGCAGGGGCGTATATTTGCCTGACTTATATGAATTTGGATGCTCTGTGGTTTGCTTTAGCAGCAACTGGAATGATCTTGACGATTACACTTTTTACAGCTAAAGAGCACACCGGAAGGCGTGAAGATTCAAATGAGTCTTTAACAGTATAATAGCTTATAAATTTTTTAAGGACGTAAAAAATGGGACATCATCCAAAAACTTGGTTTCACATTATACCTGGAGTTGATCATCATAATGTACATATGGTGACAGCAAGTTTTATTGTACTGATTTTGATAGCAGGTACTTGGATTGTATATCCAAGAGTACGAGATATTAGGGCAAACTTGGTGCCGGAAAAAAAGTTTAATTTAAAATCATTTTTTGAATTGTTGGTTGAAGTTTTAGCGGGTTTAAGTCGTGATATTATAGGGCCGCATCATTATAAGTATCTGCCTTTTGTAGGAACAATTTTTATATTTATTTTCTTTTCAAACTTGATTGGTATGGTCCCTGGGTTTTTACCACCTACAGAAAACTGGGCAACAGGTACAGCTATAGCAATTATTTCATTTATTGCTTACAACTATTTTGGTTTTTCTGAGCATGGTCCATCTTACTTAAAACATTTTTTAGCGCCAATATCTATCCAAGGTGTAAAAAGCGTAGCCTTAAAATTATTTTTAATTATTCCATTGGTGGCATTTCATTTACTGTTTGGCACAATAGAAATCATGTCAAATTTTATTCGTCCAGTGACACTTTCAGTGAGATTGTTTATTAATATTTTTGTAGATCATTTGGTTCTTGGAATTTTTTCAGGGTTAGTTCCAATCTTACTACCTATTATATTCATGGTACTGGGAATTTTTGTTTGTTTTATGCAAGCATTTATATTTACCGTTTTATCAATGGTGTATATATCTCTTGCAACGGCGCATGATCACTAATAAAAAATTTGTGGAAGGTGTGTAAGCAAAATATAAGTTTTTAAAGCTTGGGCATGCAAACATACGCATGCCTACATGTTCTGGTGAAACAGAGCATGAGACCGGTGGCCAAACGCTACAGGTCGAAAAGAAAGTCTCTCCTCGAGACTTTCCTGCGTTGGCAAAATAGGTTTGTTGAGGCGGTTTTTTAAAAAAAGGATATTACGTTAATTTTGTAATATAGAGGAAATCAAATAAGGAGAAAACATGTCAATTAAACATATTTTTGGATTGGTGTTGGTATTAGGTTTTGGTGTAGCTTTTGCTGATGATAGCGCAGCAGCTACAGAAGCAGTTAATACTGTGGCTGGATCAGCAGCAAACATGTGGTATGCAATTGCAGCAGCATTTTGTATGGGTATTGCTGCTTTTGGTGGTGCAATGGGACAGTCAAAAGCACTATCATCAGCTTTAGATGGTATAGCAAGAAACCCAGGAGCAGCTGATAAAGTATTCATGCCAATGATTGTGGGTCTTGCTTTGATCGAATCTTTGGTGTTGTTTGGTCTTGCTATTGCGTTTTTGATTTTACGTAATATTGGATAATTAACAAATCAATAAATACTAAATAAAAGCCAGCTTAAGCGCTTTATGCTCAAGCTGGCTTTTTTTATGGACTTAAGCTCTTGCAAATTAGGAAAAATGCACTATATTGTCTCATCAAAATAGATAAATCGATTTTCCTCTGGGTAGTCGCGGCGCAACCGTAGAGGAAGGTAAGGTATAGGGTATGGCGACACAACGAGATTATTACGAAATTTTATCGGTATCAAAAACAGCATCTGCAGTAGAAATAAAAAAAGCTTATCGGGTCTTGGCCCGTCAGTACCACCCTGATCTTAATCCAGATAATCAAGAAGCAGAAACCAAGTTTAAAGAATGTTCTGAAGCTTATGAAGTGTTGAGAGATGAAAAAAAACGTGCCATCTATGATCAATACGGTCATGCAGGTCTCAATCAACAAGGCTTTTCTGGCTTTAACAATATGGACGACGTTTTTTCATCCTTTGGAGATATTTTTGATAGTTTTTTTGGTGGTGGTGGTTTTTCATCTGGTTCACGGCGTAGAGGTCCAAGACGTGGCAGTGATTTGCAAGTTCAATGCAGAATAGAGTTTAAAGAAGCAGTGTTTGGCTGTGAAAAAGAAATTGAAATTGAACGTGAGGTTTCTTGTCAAACTTGTGATGGCCAAGGGCATGATAAAGAGCATGAACCTGTTGTATGTGATCAATGTCAAGGTTATGGTCAAATCCAACAAAACCAAGGCTTTATTTCTATTGCACGTACCTGCCCACAATGTAGGGGGGCAGGTAAAGTCATTACCCATCCATGCAAGGACTGCTCAGGCTCTGGCAGAAATCTTGAACGAAAAACAGTGAATGTTAATATTCCAGCAGGAGTAGAAAATGGTATGCAGGTTCGTTTAAGTGGTGAAGGTGAAGCAGGCAGCAAGGGGGGGCCAAACGGTGATTTATTTGTATTTTTAGATATTGCTGAGCATAATTTATTTGAGCGGCAAAATGAACATTTATACCGTAAGTTAGACATTGGTATGGCGCAAGCAGCCTTAGGCACAACATGCAGCGTAGAAACATTGGATGGTCATGAAGAAATTACCATTCCAAAAGCATCGCAGCCGGGAGATTTAGTGACCATCAAAGGTAAAGGCGTTCCTTATCTAAGACGCAATGGTCGTGGAAATTTATATGTGCAGTTGAATGTTAAAGTTCCAGAGCGTTTAAGCAGCAAACAAAAAGAACTCTTAGAAGCCTTTGCTAAAGAAAGCGGTGAAAAAATCACGCACAGTAAAGGTATCAAAGAAAAAATAAAAAAGACCTTTTCTTAAATACTTAGTCATAAACAAACCTAAATAGCGTGAAAAAAATGTCTCAACTCGCAATTATATTTTGCTAAGCTACTGAAAATACTGATTTTTGTGTGGCACTAAAAATGCAGACCTCTAAATTAGGCTGCTCAACCAATATTGAGATAAGTTTAAAATTAACATAGCATATATAGACTGGGGTGGGTCATGAAAACATATCAACAATTGATTATAGGGTTAATCGTTTTCGTAGCCTTTGTAGCCAATGCAAAAAGTAATTTTGATTCTGATATTGAAGAACTTTCAAATATTATTGAAGCTGTTGAGAATAAAGTTTTCAGAAATGAAAAAGCTTATCGTAAGCAGGTGGTTGATTTCATCAATAAAGCCAGTGCCATGCAATTGCAACAAGCAGAAGCTTTGCGTTACAAGTATGAAATTATTCCATACAATGATGAACAAGTGAATGCATTTAATTTGCTTGTGCTTAAAGCATTTCAAACGGAAATTAGCTTTAAAAAATCTGATGAGTCAAAAAACTTTATCGATGAAAATATGGCATTTTACACGATGATACCCACTGATGAGTACATGAACAACTTTACCCAACAAGAATTATTTTCACAAAATATGATTGATACTGAGTTAAGAAAGCTAGCTGTAAACCGAAGAACACGTTTTGGTTTTGCCTATGAAGAGTATCAGATTGATTCTTTAGGAAAATTATTATTGATGGCATTACTCAAGGCTAAAGGTTTTTATGATCCGGATATTTATTTTTCTATAGGCATAAACAAACTCAATGCCCTGGTTGACAGTGTTAATAAAGCAAAAAATAAAGAACAAATTTTGGCCTTGTTTCATATTTTTATCAATCTTTACAATCCAGATCTTTACCGTGCTGAAGAGAATAGTGTTATGCTTTCACGATTAATGCGCAATGTATGTACTATTATTGACTGTACAAGCAATTTAGAAAAAAGAGGAAGAACAAACACCAATAATGATCATAAACATTAGAAAACTAAATTTTTAAATCAACGGCATGTTGATGTCTAACAAAAAAGACAAAGGCTTGATTAAGCTGAATGTTATAATGTTTTAACGCTTCTTGGTAAGCTATAATTTGTTTTTGATAAATTAAAGCATGCTGTTCCAAATTTTTATGCTCTAGTTCATCGGTTTTATAATCAACCAAAATCCAATGCTTACCATCAAAAAATAAAAGATCAATGTACATGGAATGTGTAAGGTTATTTTGTTTTTTAATGAGTAAAGGAAACTCGGCATGGCAAATCGGTGCTTTTTTAGCCTGTAGTATAAGCTGATGGTCTAAGCACTTTTGAATTAAAGGTTGGAGTTGACTATGTTGTTTTTCATCAACAGCATGCTGCAATAAAACAGTACCAATATATTCAGGCTTAAAGTTTAATTCAGTCAGATCTTGCATAATTTTATGAAACGCACTTCCAAAAGAACTTTTTTCAATTGTGGCTAAAGACTGTTCTAAAGTATGTTTTTTTAAGGTCTCTTGCTGGCTTACAGAAACAAGTGCATTAAGCTTGGTCTGCCAATTTATTATGGATGTCATGGCTTGTTGATAATTGGAAAAAACAGTCTTAGCATCTTGTGTGATAACATCAGGATTACGATTTTGATCAGTAAACAGTGATTTTTGTATTAAATCATGATCATTCTCAATTTTAAATGGCGTAAGAAGAGATTGAGTTTGCTGTAAAATAGGCTGCAAAAGCGCATGGTAGCTGTCTTTATAATTGTTACTAGAAAACTGGCTAATCACCAAACGATCTTTGGCCCGTGTACAAGCCACATACAACAAGCGTTTTTTTTCTTGTAAAATAGAATTGCGTTCATAGTTGATCATCTGAGCGTAATCATGGGTATACATGTTTTGCCCACTATGGGTGTAGCCAAAACCATAGCGCTGAGCATGACTTTGTTTTAGAAAGTTTGGATAAGGCATAGGTTTGCTGGCCAATTGCGCCATAATCACAACAGGAAACTCAAGACCTTTAGACTTATGCATGGTCATCAGTTGAACGGCATTGATGTTTTGGGTATTGATAGCGGCTTCTGGTTGATCATGACTTTTGTCTTGATTGGATAAACACCAATGGGTGAAGTCATATAAGTGTGAAGACACCGACTGTTCATAATACTGAGTAAGAAGCATAAACTTTTCTATATTGGCATGTGCTTGAGCTTGATGCTTTCTTAAAGCCAGTGCGGGATAAACAAAAAAACGTTCTAAAATACAATCTAAAATTTCTTTAAGACTATAAGAAGCAGTTTGATGTAAGTCATGGTAGCTTTGATTTAAGCTTTGCAATGCTTTCGCTAGAGGCGGGCTTAAATTTTCTAAAGCAGTATTGTCTATATCCAATAAACAAAAATTTTGTTTTTGCTTGAATAAAGTAAACAAGTCTTGATCATCAATGGCAAGATAACAGGTCTTTAAAGCTGCGGTTAAAGCAATAGAATCCGTTGGCTGGGCCAAAGCATTTAGAATATAAATTAAACCTTCAACTTCAGATCGTTTAAAAAATGAGCGACTGCTTTGTGATAAAAAAGGAATACCATGTTTTCTCAAGTGTTCTTCTAAATAATCTAGGCCGGTACTGGTTGGGTAAATCAGCGCAATATCATTTGCTTGCGCTGGGCGATAAGACTGAGTTGTTTTATCATAGATAAAATGCTCTTGGTCTAACAAAAGTTTTTTGATGTACAGCGCTATGCATTGAGCTTCAGCTTGCAAAGATGCATGTGAATTTAGATCTTCTTGATCTTCACTGGGTTGTAAAGTAACAACGGCAGGATTTTTTCCAGTATGTGCAGGTAAGGCTTTTAAAGGGTGGTAATGCTCTTTGAGCAGATGAGAAAAACTCATATTGACCCAATCTAGAATTTTTTCTGAAGATCTAAAGTTTTGTACAATGGGTTTGTGTTGCTGCTTGCTTTTAAAATCTTGTGTTGCATGGGCATAGGTTTCTAAGCTTGCTCCCCTAAATCTGTAAATGGACTGTTTTGGGTCACCTACTATGAATGTGCTGTGCTTTAGGTCACTTTGATACAAGCCGCTGAGTAACCAAATAAGTTCTTTTTGTATGGGATCAGTATCCTGAAACTCATCAACAAAAAAACAACGGTACATGCTTTGAAAATATTGGCGGACAGAAGCATTGTCTTTAACCAAACGCAAGGATAAGAGCAGTAAATCATCAAAATCCAAGATGCTTTGCTCTTTTTTTTGTTGATCAACAAAACTGACAAAATCATTGAGCAAGAATAAGGTGTCATAGGCAATGCAATGACCCAGTTGAAGCTGCATGTTTTCTAATTGTTGTTTTAAGTGAGCAAAACTGGTTTTAATGTATTTTAAAGTTTTTTCATCAGTCCACTTTTTTTGGGCACCATCTCTGGATGATATTTTTAACTGAAACATGATGCTGCTGATATGCTCAAGCATGCTTTGCTCAGTTAAGTATTGTAGTTTATTCAACATGTGTTCAATGGCCTGATAAGCTTTATCGTCTTTGTCTTTGCAGTGCGTTATAGCTAAATCATACAGCTTTTTATAACTGCTCAACAAAGATGCAATAAAGTTTTTAGTGTTGGGCCAAGTGATGTTTTTAAGAAGCGTATGAATGAAAAAAATTCTATTATCATAGGCTTCTAGACATAAAGTTTTAATTTTTCTTAAGTCTATATCGTAAGCATTGAGACGTTGTAAAACTTGACTGGGGTGGCTTGAACTTAAATCTTCTTCACTATTTAAATCTGTTAAGCATTCATTTAAAAAAAGATTGAAACAGTTATTTAAAAAACTTTGTTGTTGGAGCGGATCTAACTGTGAAAAACCAGGGTCTAAATCAACTGCAAGAGGTTTTTGGTGCAATAAGTTTGAACAAAAAGCATGAATGGTAGAAATTGGAGCGCTGTAAACATCTTTGGCCAAGTCAGGACGTTTTTTTTCAAGCAGCAGATCATGAATTCTTTGTTTTAGTTCTAAGGCAGCTTTTTCAGTAAAGGTAATGGCCACACATTGGGCAAGAGGTACATTGTGGTTTAAGATGGTGTTGACATAACGCTGAGAGAGCAAAGTTGTTTTACCGGTTCCTGCACCAGCTTCAATAGACAGATTTTTTTGAGTGTTTTCCGTTGCAAGTAAACGAATATCATTATCTAGCGGAATAAAAGATTCTAGCCGAGACATGATTTCTCCAAGATATTAATTAGTTCCGGACTTTTTTGAATCAGCTGTGATCTTTTAACAACATTGCTTTGACAAATCATTTGATAGTCACAGAACTGACAATGTTGAGCATTGTTGCCAGGTTGCTGAAAAAAAATTCCTTGATTGATGCGCTGACTTAAAGAAAAAATAAGCTGATAAAAATCATCCAGATGTTGCTCTAGGTATTCTCCGCTAAGATGTTTTTCACTAAAGTTTTGCTTGGGATCAACACTGACCATACGCGCATGCATATTTTTTAAAGGAATATGTTTAAAGTATTTTTGGCAAAGTAAAAGATAAATCGCCATTTGTATGGTTTTGCCTTGCGCAAAATCATTGTTTTTAGCAGTAATTTTTCCTGACTTGTAATCAATAACATGCAAATGCTGTTGAGAAAGGTCAATATCTATGCGGTCAATTTTACCTCTAAAGTATAACTTTTTATTTTTATAGTTTAAGCATAAGGCTTCATCTTTAGAATAATTTTGATCTTCATAGCTGCTTTTAAATGAACCAAAACGCATCTCAAGAGCTAGAGGGTAAAAATCATTGTTGCTTAAATGTTCATAAGCGATAAAACTTTTAACTCTTTGATACAAACCAAGCTGCTCAAGGGGCCATAACGGAGGTTTTTTCAGGGTATACTTGCCATGTTGGCTATTAAGGTTTTCAAAGATTTCTTTAAGCCAAATTGTTTTTTGTTCTAAGCTTACTTTTTGTTGGTTTAAACAACGCTGATAAAATAAAAAAAGAATTTGGTGCAAAATCTCACCTTTTTCAAGGGGGTGTAAACCATAAATATCTTCTGGCCAGCTATGGTTTTGTAAATCTAAAACATCATGCAAAAAATATTGGTAAGGACAAGTTGCATAACGTTGCAATGCAGTAACAGAAAAAGTGTCGCGATTTTTTTCTGGCAGAATAGCAAGGTGGCCGCTCATAGCATCAAAGGACGGCTGCGGACTAAGGTAAGATTGCATCCAATTGATTTGCTGAGGTAACCAAGAGTTGTTTTCTGCAAAGATAAGCACTTCATCTTCTGACATACTTTTTAAATCTGAGCTAAGTTTGTTTTTTTGATAATCAATAACAGAGCTATAAATTTTTTCTATGTGTTGACTGTTGGCAGGATGAGATTCTATATAATCAAAAACAACACTTTTTTGTAAGGCTTGATCTTTAAGTTGGTCGTGTTGACCATAAAAAAGATTAGCGTTTTTACAAGAAATTAAAAGTTGTTTAAAGATAGCAATGTCTTTTTCATGTTGATAAACAATAGGAGGCTTAGCTAAGTTAGGCTTCTCAATGGTTAATAGATTCAATAGTTGATCAGGTTTAGGAAAAGCTTGTTGGTTTAAACCTAAAATATAAATATCATCAAAACTAAAAAATGCCGCATAGTCAATAGGAGCTAAAAAAACGCCGTTATCGTACATTTTTTTTGAAAGAGGATCAGAGCACTTTAAAGATAAAAACTGTTTCAAAGCAAAGACCAATGAAGAGCTTTTAAATTCAGAATTAAAACCTTCAAGTGTTTTTAAATATTTTTGTAAATCAAATAAATGTGAATGTTCTTCAGGATTAGATAAGCAGTCTTGATCTATAAAATGATTTACAAATTTGAGAAAGCTCTCAAAAAAATAATTGTAGGATAGAGTTTGCTCAAAAAGGTTGTCAATGGCTTCTAATAAATGCTTGAGCTTAGAAAATTCTTTTATCTCATTTTTTAATAAAATCTTTTGATTAAAAACATGATTTTTTTTCAGCAAAAATAAAATCTCTTTTTTAACTAAAAAATCTTTTTTGCCAGGGAAATCAAGAATCAGTTTAGTGAGGTCAGCTTGTTCTTTTTTGCTTAGATTGTATTGAATCAATAAGTTTAAAATTTTGCCCAAGTTGGTTTTTTCCATAGAGTTGCCTATGGGACAATGATACGGAATACAGTGTTGCTTAAATAAATTTTTGCACAGCTCTAGATAATGTTGATTGGGTAGCAAAACAGCAATTTTGTTTAACTGTTTTGAATTATCTTTGAGGTGTGCAAGCATGAATGTTTTTAGCGTATTAAGTTCATCTTGCTCATTGTTGCAGGTGTGAACAGGAATAGAGGGCTTAGTTTTTTGAGTATCGTCTCCCGCAATGGATTGCGAAGGTAGGGATGAAAAAATTTTGTTAGCAGGAGAGTCAGTTAACAAGTACAAGGATTTTTTTGAGAATTGTGTTTTAGACAATAAATGAGTTTGGACAGGTGAAAAGTCATAAAAACCGTAAACCAAAAGCGTATGGGGTAGTAGGCAAGCATCTGCTTTTTCTAAGCAGGAAGAAACATGCTTTAAAAAAGAATCTTGAGTATAATAATGATTGAAAAAATCTTTCTGATATTTTTTGTACAAGGCCAATAAATCTTCATGCTCATTAGGCCAATGGGAAATAGACTGTTTATCCAAGTAAGTATAGTTACTCAGAAGATTATGAATAAAAGCTGGTTTATTGTTTAAAAAATTTAGACTTGAATTAGGGACATCATAATTAAAAAAATCCTGACACAAATCATGCAATTTTAATAAGCTTAGGGTTTTATCTAAAACAGGTTTAGTTATGTTCATGCCAAGCTTTGACAAAATCATTTTTGCAAGATCAAAAAAAGTAATAAAATACAAAGGATAGTTGGGTAAAGTATCTTGGCCAAGTGAATATTTTAAGTGGTTTGCTAAAAGATTTGAATGCACCAGTATATAAGTTTTTTCTTTGTTAAGAGGCTCTCTTTTTTGCTGTAGAAGATCCTTAAACAAGGCATGTTTAAGGTCAAGGCTGTTAAAGTGGTGATAGACCTTAGCTTGACCAGCTTTTTTTTCTTCATCCAATGAAGTTTGATCAAAAAGTAAACCCTGCTGCATCATCAATCTTATGAAAGAATATGGATTAAGCGATCAATGGTTTCATGAATATCAGAGTCTTCATGATTGAGTTTGGCTAGGCGCAGCTTAGCACAGGCCAAGGCTTTAGCTCCTGTATTTTGCTCTGAAGCATACTCTTGTATTTGATCAAGAACAGCAAACAGTATGCTTTCATCTTCAATATCAAGCAAGGTCATAAGATCATCCCATGCTTTAGGTAAACCATGTTCTTCTATATACAGTAAAGCTTGTTTTTGGAATTCACGCCCGCTGGCTTGAGTGACGCTTTTCCAAGCTTTGCTTTGAGCAGGATTTTTTTTTGGTTTAAAAAGTTCGTCCAGAGCTTTTTTTGCCTGACTTTTCTTTTGCTTTTCTTGATGGGTACTCAGTTTTTTTTGTTCGTGATCAGAAGAGCGGTATGGGTTTTTACCATCTTTTTTTGCATCAATATCACGCCAAGAAGTTTTGTTTTCACGGTCTCTTTGCTTTTCTTTTTTATCAAAATAACTGCTCATGCCACCAATGTATTGAAAGTTGTCAGTAAAGTAAAGAGCTATAATTTCCTGCCATAGGCCAGGCAAGGGCCTTTTATAAGCAGTTACTGCAGTTGTATAAGTTGAGAAAAATAAGCATCAGATATATCCATGAGGCAATCCTCTTGTTCTACAATTTGAGAAAAGTCTTCTGGAATAGAACAACTTTCTGGCAAGGTATTGATTTGCGTTTGCTGGATGTGAGTAATGTCAATTAAGGGTAAAGTGTTAAGTGTATAATTGTCTAGATCCAGTTTGCCTGGGTTGCTTGTTATGGGTGTAGTGGGGTCTTCAAAATTAACCAAACTCAGGTAGTCAGCAATGCTAACAAAATCACTGTGGTCAAAAGGGTTATTGTGTTCTTTGTCTAACAGTTGTGGACTTAGAAAATGTGAGTAACCCAAGGGAGAAAAGAAGTACGTTTGAATCAAGGAGCGCTTTAAGGGGATATCAGCAAACAGTTCATCACGGGATTGTTGCCCTATGAATTTACCAAAAGACTGTTCACCTATAACCATGGCGGCTTGATGATCTTTCATGGCGGCAGCAAAAATTTCTGAGGTGCTGGCGGATCCACGATTCAGTAAAACAACAATTTTTGATGGGCTATTGATAAAGCTGGGATTGCGATGGTCATGTTCAGTTAAAAGCGGGTAGTATAAAAGATTTTTTCCACGCCAAGTGGTGGTCACGGCATTAGAGTTTTTTTGAAAAATTTTCATTTGTCCAGAAGAGATGGTTGTTAACATGTTGCTTAGCAAAGTTTTTTTTGGGAAAAAATACTCTCCTAAATCTTTAGCTAAAGTAAGGTAACCGCCAGGATTGTTTCTTAAATCAATGACCATATTTTTTGGGTATGAGCCATACTGATCGATATAGTGTTGAATATCTGTTTTAAAAATATACTTTAAATCTTCTTTCAATTGTTCAGAGCGAAAAGACCTTATTTTTAGGACAAAAATTGGATTTTCATTTTTCGTGCTAGGATAAAAATAACTGTAGGCAAAAAGTTGTTGCAACTGTTCAAGAGGTAAAGAGTAATTTTCATAAACATCGGTTTCTGGATCGTAGAGTTTGGCAAAAATCTTTTGTGGGTCATTATCTAATGTTTTGTTTAAAGTGATGGAGAGGGAGTGTTCATTGATGTTGAGACAGTTTTCTTCTGAAGAACAAAGGGCAACAATGTATTTACCCACCAGATCCTGACGGTATTGATTTAAAATACTTCTTGGGTGCGTGCCAAGAATATACAAATAGTTTGGATATCTAACTGAGGGACTTTCTTGTTGGCCAAGATTTAAAGGGTGGCTATAGTCTGGACGATCAAGTAAAATAAGACCAAGACGTTTGCTGGTTTCAGGCTCTTCTTTACTGTAGTCTATGCTTGATAAACCACCATCAGAAAAAGTTAAGAAATATCGATACACGGTTAAATAAGTTTCAATGAGCTTTGCATCATCATCTTTACTTAAGTTCAAATTAAAAGTTGTGGTTTGCGATAAGCTTGTAATCATGTCACATTGTTCTTGTTCTGTTGAAGGCAGTGGAACTAAACGATTTTGTTCTTGCATAGCAGTCCACGATTCATGATCAATCTCGGTTTTATCAGGATAGTTATTAAGATAAGATAAAGCATGCTGAAGTATATCGTTTTTATCACTGGCATCTCTTAACAGGTGTTTTGCTAAGGTGTCGTTGAGTAAAGCATGAAAATTATCACACATATCTTTGCGTTCGGTTGTAAAGATTCCTTTGTGTTTAATTGGAGCAACAATGTCAACAATGCTTTTTCCTGCAGCAAAATCAGTTTCTTCAGAAACGTCGGGTGTTTTTTTTTGCGTACAATTTGTTTGTATGAGGAGCAAACAAAAAACAAGGCAAGAAAACAAATATGACCTATAAGTTTTAAACATTAAGATTCCTTATATACAAAATAAAACGACGCAATGCAAAGGGGAAAAAGTATGTTTGGGCATGAAAATTTTTTAATATTAAAAACGCTTGTTTTCTTTACATTTTTTTTTGTGATTGGTAGACATGACACAGCAAAGAAGAAACTTCTTTGTTAAGTTTAATTAAACGGAGGAAAATATAAATGAAAAAACTATTGGTATTAGGTTTAGCCCTATTAACAACTGTTGCTTTTGCAAAAGACAACACTGGTAAAATTGGTATTGGTTACCAAGGCGATATCGCTGGTAACAACTTGATCAACTCTTCAACAAAATATGGTGACTGGTCAGTAAAATATGGTGTTTCTTCAAACTTAACAGTACAAGCTATCATTGGTTTCAATGCTATTGATGCCGCTGACGCTTTAAATGTTGGTGCTCGTGTATTGTATGACGTAGTAGAACAAGAAAACTCAGACTTCTATGTTGGTGCTGGTGCTATCTATAGCAGCGCAGGCAGCGATGTAAGTGCAGTTAGAATTTCTGTTCCCCTAGGTTTTGAGTGGAGCTTTGCAGGTCTTCCAGAAATCGGTTTCAGTGCTGAAGCTGGTTTAGCGATTGACTTAAACACATCTACAGGTGCTGATCAAACAGATCTTTCAACTGTTGGTGGTGGTTTAGGCGTAGGTATTCACTACTACTTCTAAGCAGAAGCTAAACTGAATAAATTTAAAAAGCCGTGTTCGCAAGAGCACGGCTTTTTTTATTTTATCTCAAAAGGTACGGCCTTACTTTTAAGAAACCTTAAAATTAAAAATCTCAAAAGTAAGGCCGTACCTTTTGAGCGGCTTCAAAAAAAATATCATCCAACATGGTTTGGGTTAATTTTTTGGTAAATGTATTTTGTTGACTGGGATGGTAGCTGCATAAGATCTTGTATGGGTTTAGGTCAATCCACAAAGCATGTTTGAATTTTTGTTTGGGGGAGGGCACATGCGCCAAAGTGTTATCTTTCAATGTTTTCAATAATGAATCATAAGCATATTGCCCTAAACAAACTATCAGTTTTAAATGATTTAAAGTTTGAAGTTCTTGAGTTAAAAAAGGCAAACAATTATCGCGTTCATCCGTTTTGGGTTTATTCTCTGGAGGTGCGCAGTGAACCACATTGCTGATCCAGGTATTGGTTAATTGTAGGCCATCATCTTTATGTGTTGATGATGCTTGGTTACATAAACCAGCTTTGTACATAGACCTAAATAACCAATCACCTGAGCTATCCCCTGTAATCAGACGTCCTGTTCTATTGGCACCATGTGCTCCTGGCGCCAAACCTAAAATTAGAATTTGGGCCTTAGGGTCACCAAAAGAGGGAACCGGTCTGGACCAATAAAGTTCATCTTTATAGGAGGCTCTTTTGTTGGCATCAATATGTTTTTGCCAATCCAATAAACGTGGACATTGCTGACAGCTGATAATGGCTTGGTTGATTTTATCCAAAGACATGAGCTTAAGCCATAGCATGTAGAACAAAAAGTTTGAACAGATTATTGCATAGAGGCTATATTGAACTGGCATCTTCAAGGCATCCACAGGTTCCATAAAATAATGAGTATTTCATGTGTTAACAAGCCTAAAAATACAAAAACATCAATAGTCAGCATTTTGGAAAAAGTTTTGTACATGATGTTTAAAGTTTATGATGCACAGCATAAAAAACTTGCTTTTGCTTCAAAAGTGTCATATGAGTGGGTTCTCTCAAAGCCGGGGGCAAGGCTTAGGTTTTTTGATAATCATTTGAAATCAAAAGACTTTTTCTATTAGATTTGAGAAAAAACTAAAAAAATGGTAATAATGGCAAAAATTTTTCAAAGGATGCACAATGATACAAACACAAGTGAAAGAGAATAGCATGGTGACCCAAAACAGCAAAAAACAGCAGTCAGAGTTTACGGTTCAACCCCAAGCGGCAGAGGTTATTAAAAATAGCAGTCGTGAAGAACTGAGAATGATGGCCAAACAAGAGGAAAAGACCACGGAATATTACAGTGCTGCTTATGTTGCCAAATTCAAAGCTAGAAGTGCAGCTTTTACCCGCACAACTGTCGATGGCCAAGTTACTGCGGAAGATAGAAAAGTTATTCAAGAGATTCAGGAGTATTTAAAAACCACCCCTGTCATTGAGGTGGACAGACAGCTTTGTCAAGGTGAAAGTAATGATGTCTATGCTTGTCGTTTATGGGTCACTAAAAAATATGCCCGCTTAGCCCACATGTTTCATGCCAGTTTAGGAAAAATCACAAAAAAATTTGAAAAGCCAGATATGTTTGTAGTGGATGTTCCTGAGTATCCTGGTGAAAGACGTATTTTAGTAGACCCTGATGCCTGTGTAACCTATGTTTTAGGTTCAGATTATTATGGAGAAATCAAAAAAGCGTTTTTAAGAATGGTCATGTACGATGGTAAACAAAAAGGTGGACTAGGTTTGCACGCAGGCTCCAAAGAAGTGTGGGCTAAAAATGTAAAAACTGGCGAGATTGATCGTTCGGGTATTTTGTTTTTTGGTTTATCAGGAACAGGTAAAACCAGTTTGACTTGTCATGATTTTAACTTGGATACAGATGCTGGTGAACAAGTAAGAGTAAGACAAGATGACGTTGTGATTTTGCAAAACAATGGTTCAGCCAAAGGAACCGAGATTGAAGGTTTTTATATTAAAACAGAAGGTTTAAATCCTGTTGACCAAAAAGCATTGTATCAAGCTGCGGTGTGTAAAGAGGCAATCTTTGAAAATGTTTGGGTTGATGATGCGGGTAATGTTGATTTTGATAATTGTGAGATTTCTCAAAATGGTCGTGCAGTGGTTCCTGTTTCTAAGGTTATCAACACTGATGGTGATATTGATATGCCTTTGGCCAATAAGATTTTTTTCATTACACGTAACCCATTGAGTCCGCCTATTTCAAAATTAAGCCAAGAACAAGCTGCAGTGGCCTTTATGTTGGGTGAATCCATTAAAACTTCAGCTGCTGATCCCAATGCTAAAGGTGAGGCTGTGCGTGAAGTGGGTACCAACCCATTTATTGTTGGTTCAAAAGATGAAGAAGGTAATCGTTTTTATGAAATTTTAAAAGCCAACCCTAGGATTGAGTGTTATTTACTGAATACCGGTAAATTTGGCAGCCATGAAAAATCTGAAAAAATTAAAATTTTAGATACCATTGCTATGTTAACAGCAGTATGCAGAAATGCAGTAGAATGGGCCAAAGATGAGATTTTGGATGTAGAGATACCAGTGAATGTTGAAGGTATTGATATGAATCGTTTTTCAGCAGAAAATTTCTGGGATAAAGAAACTTTTAAAACTGCTTTAAAAGAGCTTAGAGAAGCACGCAAAGCCTGGTTAGATCAGTTTCCAGCCTTACAAAGCAAAATAACTGATGCTTTGTACTGATAAAAAAGGAAGGTAAAATGAAAAAGCCCACAAAGTTTTTACTTTGTGGGCTTTTTACTTGGCCAAATTTGGCGAAAACAGGTAGAAAGCCAAGAAAATGAGATATTTAGTAAAATTATGGAGTATGGTTTTTCTCTGCATGGTCAGTGTGCAGGCTTTTGCACAAAATGACAGTAAGGCAAACCCTGCAACAGTCAAAACCATTGGCTTGAAAGATGCTATTGAAGCGGCCACGCAGTATGCGCCGCAGTTGGATATTTCTGAGCAAGAATTGGCTTTGCGTCAAGCGCAACATGGTAGAGCCACTGCGGGCATGATTCTTCCACAATTGGAAGTGGATATCTTAACAGGGGTTGTCCCGGATTTACCAGAGGGTTTTGGTCCGGCCAATGATTTTCCTGACTACAATGCCAATTTGAAAGAGTTGGGTCCATTTATTCGCAGTAAATTAACGTTTGTTCAACCTGTGTTTTTATTCAATCGTTTGAACAATTTAAAAAAAGCCGCGCGCAATGGTGTATTATCGGCAGAACAGGGTTTAAAAGCCAAGCAAAATGAAGTGATAGAGCAAGTGCAAACCGTGTATTGGACACATGTTTATTTGCAAAACATTAAAGATTTTGTAGCAGAATTATTGGATAGAGCCAATCAGGCCAAAGATAGAGTTCAAGAGCGTTTGGACAGTGGTTCGGGTGAAGTGACAGATATTGACTTAATGCGAATCAAAGTGTTTATCAATGAAACCCAAAGACGTGCTGCTGAGGCGCAAAGGGGCTTAGATATTGCTGAGTATTCTTTAAAAATGTTGATGGGTTTAAACAGTGAACAAAAGATTACCATCCAAGACAGTCAGCTGCCTAAACCAACACTTAATCTGCAAAGCAGTGAGCATTATATGGCACGTGCAAAGGTGGCCAGACCAGAAATACAACAATTGGAAAAAGCAGTTTTGGCCCAAAAACACTTAACTTTATCAAAAAGAGCAGAGTTTTTTCCCAATATTTTTATTGCCGGCCAATGGGAGTTATCGGATGCGCCAGGCAGAGCTACTTTTTCTAACCCGTATATCAATGATGGTTTCAACAGAAATATTTTTGGCGCCAGCTTTGGTATCCGCCAGAATTTATCTTTTCACAACATAGCGGCTGAGTACAAAGAAGAAAAAGTGAAATTAAAATTAGCACAAAGCCGAACAAACTTAGCCTTACAAGCCATTGAATTGGATATAAGAGATAAGTACCTGAATCTTAAGGCTAAGCGTGAGGCTTATGATAGTTCAACCCAAGCCTTAAAATCAGCCAGAAGCTGGGTTTTGTCTTCAACACTCAACTTTGGCGCAGGTTTAATGGATGCCCGTGAACTGTTAGAGTCTTTTGTTGGATATGCTAGCGTAAAAGCCAACTTTTATGAGGTACTTTATAATTATCATAAAGCCTATTTTGCCCTTAGACGCGCAATTGGGGAAGATATTAGGGTAGAAAAAAACAACTGATTTGCGCTTGCATGCTTGGCAAAAGGGTTTATCTTGTCTAAAATTGACTGGATTTTTGATGAGGCCGCTTAAAATAGCGAGGAGAATAATATGAAACATTTATGGGTAATGATCTTAACTTTATTGATTGCGTCTTGTGCTAACAAAGGCAATGCAGTTAAAGCAAGCAATGAACAGGCAAAAAAAGCTGATACAGAAATAAAAGCCTTAGATAAAGCTCAGCAAGAAAAAAATACTGCCAATGCTGCAGAAGTAAAACATATTCAAAAAATAGAAAAAACAGATGGCCAAAAAGAACGTATCAAAATTAAATCTGAACAAGAAAATATAGAAGAAGATCAACCTTTAGCGGTGATAGCCAACTATACTAAAAAATTACGCAGTTATGTAGATCAACCTAACTCTAAAAATAGAGAAGATAGTATTGCCCAGCAAGTTAGAGAATTTTTTAATTTTGAAGAGTTGGCAAAGAGAAGCTTAGGCAGACATTGGAACACGCAAAGTGAAAAAAATAAAAAACAATTTTCTGATTTGTTTATTCAATTGGTTGAAGGTTCATATTTAAAGCGCTCACGTCAAATTATAGGTGATTATGAGGTCACATTTAAGAATCAAAAAATAAAAGGTGATAACGCCAGTGTTACATCAACGGTATCGCAACAAGATGCCAATATTGATATTAAATATGATCTGTTACAAAAAGGTAAACAATGGATGATTTACAACATTACTTTGGATGATGTGAATTTGGTTCGTACCTATCAGAGTCAATTTAATAAAATCATCAAAGACAAAGGTTTCCCTCATCTCATCAGTTTGATGAAAAAGCGGGTGGAAGTTCAAGAAAAAGACGATATTGCAATATAATAACGTTCTTAAGCTAGGATGTGTAATACAGCGCACCTAATGAGATAGGCGAAATATAGCTTTATTCTTTGGTTTATCCATGTATGATGATGGCATACAGATAATAGTTTAACGTTTCTCAAAGGCCATCATGAACAAAACTCCCACCTACCTGTCTGATCAACAAATTCAAACTTGGAAACCTTATTCTAATCCACCCAAAGATGGGGTTTATAAAACCCAGACCAAACAACGCATGCAAGATAACAATCAATGGCATGATTATCAGATGGCTGGACGACGTTGGCCCATTGGCTGTGTGTCTTTAGAGATCACCCAGCGTTGTAATTTGGATTGCACTCTGTGTTATCTTTCTGATGCTTCAGAAGCGGTGAAAGATATCCCACTTACAGAAGTATACAAACGTTTGGATGATATTTATGAGCACTATGGGCCAGAAACAGATATTCAAATCTCAGGCGGTGATCCCACACTTAGAAAAAGAGAAGAACTGATTGCTATTGTTGAATATGCTGCCCAGTATCGGTTTAAAACCTCATTGTTTACCAACGGCATTTTAGCCAAAAGAGATTTATTGCTGGATTTAAAACAAGCAGGTTTGGTGGATGTTGCTTTTCATGTTGATTTAACCCAAGAGCGTAAAGGCTTTAATACAGAAGTTGAGCTCAATCGTATTCGTGAAAAATACATTGAAGCAGCGCATGGTACCGGGTTAAACATTTTTTTTAACACCACAGTTTATGAAGGTAACTTTCATGAAATTCCGGATTTGGTTCGTTTTTTTAATGCGAATGCAGATAAAGTAGATTTAGCTTCATTTCAATTGCAAGCTGATACAGGCAGAGGCGTGCTTAGAGAACGTGATTTTATGATTACTCCAGAAACTGTCAGTGAAAAAATTAATGCTGGTGCTGGCTGCACAATTAATTTTGATGTTGCCCACATTGGTCACCACGATTGTAATCGCTATGGCATTGCTTTGGTTGCAGGTAATAAAGCTTTTAATTTTTTAGAAAAAACCAAGCTATTTAAAACCATTGTCCAACAGTCAGCAGAATTTAATATAGATCGTGAAGAAAAAGCAAATACCGGAAATTATTTTGCCAAGCTTGTGTTAACTAAACCTTCACTTTGGTTACCGTTGATGGGGTATGTATTAAGAAAATTATGGGCCATGAAAGGTGCCTTGCTTCAATCAAAAGGTAAAGTACAAAAAATGACTTATTTTATTCATAATTTTATGGATGAAAAGCACCTAGATCAAGAGCGATGTGAAAGCTGTGTATTCATGGTTGCAACCCCACAAGGTCCAATTTCAATGTGCGTGCACAATGCAAAACGTGATGACTTTATTTTGCAAAACCTCACCGTTAAAAATGGTGAACAAGAAGCAACATGGAACCCATTGACAGGGACAACGGTAGACAACAACAAACAAAACCCAAATAAAAATCAATTGGATCTAAATGAATTGCCTGTTAAACGTCTTAAAGGCCGTTATCGACAAAAGAAAATCAATGGTGAAGACAGTGAAATACTGCCAGTGCTATGAAAAAAAATATTAAACATGGCATTGTTGCGATTATGGTGTTGATGGTCTTGTCAGCATGTGTGCGCAAAATACCTCGTCTTAACAGCAAAGCTGAAATTGACCATGTTCAGGCTATCAAGGCTTACGCCAGTGTTTTAAGTCAATATGTCAATGATCAAGGACAAGTTGATTTTAAATGCTTGGTTAAACAACAAGATGATTTAAATCTCTACGTGCATTACATTGCTCATACTCCTTTTTCTGAATTTACTTCAAAAAATGCGCTATTGGCCCATATGATCAATAGCTACAACGCCATGTCCATGTACAATGTGCTAGAAAGTTTTATTCCACAAACCAATCAAGGTTTTGGCAAAATACGCTTTTTCTTTTTAACCAAGTTACACATTGCCCAAAAAAAAATGTCTTTGTACACGCTAGAAAATAAGTACATACGAAAAAAATTTGATGAACGAATTCACTTTGCCTTAAATTGTATGTCGGTTTCTTGTCCGGTTTTACCAAAAAAACCATTCACAGCCGATAACATTGAACAAGAACTCAATGAAGCGCGGCGCATTTTTTTTAGTGAAAAACGCAATTTAGAGATCAATTCAGATAATAAAACGGTTTATGTTTCAGAAATTTTAAGTTTTTATAAAGATGATTTTATCAGTGAGCAAAGCCCAACATTGATTGATTACATTAATCTGCATACAGACTTAAATATTCCCAAAGACTATAAAATTAAATTTATTCCTTATGATTGGACCATTCATGGGCAGGGTTAGATTTATTATTTTTATTGCTTTTAGTTTTTGTTTTTTTCAGCTTCAGGCTGAAGAAAAAAAACTATTCCCAGACACGGTTACAATTAAACAGCAAAAATTGATAAAAATAGGACAAGGTAAGCGAAAATACTATTGGGCCAATGTCTATGAAGCTGCGCTTTATGGGCATGATGATTTAAAACCAGCTAGTACAGATAAATTATTAAAACAGGAAAATCCAATACTGATTCGTTTAAAGTACAACCATAAAGTGGATTTAAAAGCAACACAAGAAGCTTGGATAAAATCAATAGAAAGCAATTGTAATACTTGGTGTGAAGATATTAAAGACAGTAAAAAAAAGTTTATTTCACAAGTGCAAGCTATAGAAAAAGATGAGTTACAAGATTACCAGTTTTTAAAAACAGGCTTAAAAATTTTTAAAAATAAAAAACCATGGATAGACTTGGAAGATACTACCTTTGGTCAAGTCATACTAATGACTTTTATTGGTGAACATCCTCCCACCAAACAGTTAAAAAAAGATTTGTTGGGAGAGTAAATGAAAATTGTTTTATTTATTATTCGCTATCTTTTTGTTCTTATTTATCTGACAACATCTTTGGGTAAACTTTTAGATAACCGTGGTTTTGCGCAAGCCATAACAGCATATCAGTTACCAGGTTTAGGGCAAATGAATGGCTTTGTTTTGAGTTTTGCTCTGGCATTTAGTTTGTTTGAATTATTTTTGGCTTATGCACTAACCACAGGTAAAAAATTGCTTGTGACAGCCTATGCTGTGTTGGCAGTGCAATTGATGTATCTTGTTTTGGCACTTGTAACCCTTTACCGTGGAATTACTATTGATAATTGTGGTTGCTTTGGTGTGTTTTTGCAAAGACCATTAACCACTGCCACCGTTTATGAAGATTTGCTGTTATTGATTATGGCAATAGCGCAAGCCTTGTTGATTAAAAAATACCATCAACATCAAAAAGCTGCTTTATAAATACTGACATGCCCATTGCTAAATGCAAGAGGGTAAGTAGACAATACGTTTTGTAAGCTTTGGCTGTAGATTTCTTTTTCTTTGGCAGAGACAATAATCCACTTAACACGGTATTTTTGTAAAAAAGCATTGCATTGTTCTTTGCTAGGGTTTTTATTTAAATTGATAAAATCTGATAAACGGGCAATAAATAAATTTTTACCATTTTTTCGCCAGGTTACTTGATGTGTATACCAACCAAAAACAGAAGGTCTACCACTGAAGGTAGAAAATTTTGCAAAGCTATGATCGGCACCTCCCATCAGTTCCCAAATAATATCTTGAGCATGCGTGTGTTGTCTTAACCAAACAACTGCTTCAGCTTGGCCGGGGTAGCTGGTTTCCCAGTTACGCATACCATTTAGTGTTAAAGGTTTATCAATGTTTTGTGTTACTCTCTGAGCGCTTGCTCTTATAGGATAATACAATGAAATTAGGGCTCCCAAACATAAAGTCAGCAAGTAGCGTTTTTTGTTGAGCAATTGTGAACGCTCAATAAAAACAGGAACACTAACGGCCAGTCCCCACCAAGCCAAGTAATAAAATTTAAAAACAGTGTTAAGGCGTAAACTTTCTAAAGTGGCATCAACAGATATAAATTCACAGCCCAAAATAGTTAGCAGTGATAGAAGTAAAATAGCTTTATGCCAACTTTGTCCCAAGTTTTGAAAAACCCTGTTTCTGATCAAAAATAAGATGATGGTTATGAGTGTAGCCGCTACCCAACCCAGAACAAAACCCCCAACAAGCAGGCTAGCCAATAGCAATAATAAAGTTATTTTTTTATGTTTTAATTCTAGCAATTGAGAAGATGAAATGTTTTTGACATAAAAAGCAAAAAAAACAAGGAGAATAAAAGAAAAGGGTCCCCAATGCAGCATAAAGTCAGGCCATGGGCTACGAAGAGCTTTTTCTACATAGAAAAGACCCGTTTTGCCTGGGGCTTCATACAAGGCAAAAAAATAAATAAAATAAAAGAAAGCCAAGAATAAATGAATGATTAAATACTTAATATGTTTATGAAAGGCATACAGGCATAAAATGATAACAAAAGGCATTTGCCAACTGTTGGCCATATAATGTACACCTGTCATCAAAGGCGCTAAAAAATAGAGCAAGATCTTTGATTGCTGGGCATGGGGGTTGTTTAAATGCCGTTGACTTTGCATCCAAATATAGACGGTGATGGGAACAAACAAAAGAGCAATATAATGAGCATGCATGTCACCCAGCAAAAAAGAAAAGTAGGGGAACTCTGTAATGACTCCGGGTATGGCTTTGGAAGAGTTGGCCCAGTTAAAACCACCTTTGTAGTCATGCATTTTAGTGGCCCAACGAACCCACTCCCAGTTCCCAGCAAAAAACACTAAAAATACCGAGATTAAGCGTGTACTGAGCTTAGCGGCGTAAAATTTAAGCAGGTCGTAACTGGTGCTGCATAATAAGGCCGCAACCGTACTGGTAATTAAATTCATGGCAAACTCAATAGGAATATTGAGTATTTGAATCAGTGGGACAAATAAAAGATGTGTAAAATAGTAGTAGTTAAGGGCATAGCCGCTTAACCAACGGTCCATGGGCGGAAAACTAGAATCTAAAATCAAGCTTTGCATTAAGGCCATGTCGGAATATTTTTCGTAGTTATCCAGCTGAGGAAAAAAATGCCGTAACAGCAAAGCCAAGATCAAAACTGTCCAAAAAATATAACTCTCTATTGAAAAACGTGGAAGCTTAAAAAACTTGGTGTTTTTTTGAGGTTTAAGGAAGAGAATGAAGCTCGGAAGCAAAGCCAAACAGGCCATCAGTACGGAAGAGTTAAAAGAAAAGACGGATCCTAGAATCCAATAAAAGTAAGCCCAAACAATAAAAAACAGACCAAATAGCAATGACTTTTTGCTTTGCTGGGGCTCTTTGCCGACAAAAACAGAGAGTAAAGTCCTTAATAATAACAGCGCCAGCAGCCACTTGATCAGATGAGAGTTTAACATTTTTGCAATTTAAACATAAAGACTGGCATTAGGCACGCAATTATAGGTGATTGAGCGTGTTATTTAGATGCATGTACTGACGCATAAGTGTGTATAGGCCTGTGGATAAGTCTGTGCAAAACTGGGAAAGTATTGAAAATTAAAGGATCTAAGAAAAAAAGCGTATTTTCATTTACTTTTATAAGTGTCTGAATTTGTTTGTTTTTAAAAGGTCAAATTTTTATTTTTATTTTTTTAATTTTTTAAACAATAAAATGACTTATCCACAGCTGTGGATAAGGTGTTGATATAATGTATGGCAATGTATAGTCACATTAATAGAAAAGCTTAGCGTCTTATGTTATAAACAGATATGACCTTTACAAAACTATCTACATTCTTTACCAATCTACTTTACATGACAGAGCTTGCGAAAAGAAAAATTCAGTCGCGTTATCCGCAGGATACAATTGTGGCCATCAATGCGGCAAAAGCAATTAAAAGTGAAC
This sequence comes from Oligoflexia bacterium, assembly GCA_035326705.1. NCBI lineage: Bacteria > Pseudomonadati > Bdellovibrionota > Oligoflexia > Oligoflexia bacterium. The sequence goes on along the minus strand of DAOLES010000008.1, from coordinate 15,341 downwards.
AGAGCATGCAAGTTCAGCGGGGGATGCAGTGGATTAATTCCCGGCGAGCTGTTGTTTGTTTAACAAACAAAAGAATCATATGTAAGGATTGGGAAATTCCACTTGAGTCGATTAAAAATGCTGAAATGATGATTTTTAAGAGTTTTTTGAGCCAAGGACAAGTGTTAAAAATTGAAACGTTTGCAGGAATGCATTACCAATTTGGTATGCAGCATCAGCCAGCGTGGTTAAAACAAACGGTATTTAACATTGAAGTTGTACCCTGCGAGTTAAAAATGTCAAAATTTTCATGGCTGGTCCGGGCGGTACTTATGCTTTATCTCGGCTATGTTTTGTTTAAAACCTTGCTTTAATTTAAGTACTTTGGGTGGCCATAAAGAAGCTCAGTTCTTTAAACGCAAGCTCAGATAAATCAGAAAATTGGACCCCAATCAGGGTTTCTTTATCACTGGCCTGACTGATCCGGGTTATTTTTGCTTTTAGACTTAAAGCAGTGGCACTGCCTGGAAGTATAAACTTTAAGACTACAGATTCATTGGGTGAGATATCATGGTGATTTTGATAGTGAACAACCAAAGCCATGCCTTGCAAAGAAAAATTTTGAGCATAACCAAAAGCAATAGGGTCAATACCTTGACAGTCGACACGCATGGAAACTGGAATACGAGAAGCTTTACGTTTTTCAATCATAAGTTGAGATATGCATACCATTAATGGATGAGGCAAAGCAATTTTATATTGTTTTGGCCGCAGGGGGAGAGCAAATGAAAACGACGTTTTTCATTTGCGAGGGGGAAGGGGGTTTCCCCTATAAAAAAACTAGAGGGTCAATGCCTTGATTGTCAACATGCATGCAAACTTAAATACAAGAAACTTTACGTTTTTCAGCTATCATTAGACACTGACTTATCAGTATTTTTTGAAAAAAAAGAGTTTAAATCACCCAAAAAAGATGCGTTGAGGATTTGTGCCATTTCATCAGTGCTTAAATTGTATTGATTGCGATAATGCAACAAGCTATTCCGACTATGAATGCAGAGGCCAAACAATAAAAATGTTAATGGGATGACATAAAATAATTTTGCTAGGCTAAAGCGTTGGGTTTTTAAACGCAGTTGACTAATTTCCCATTGTATTTTTTCTGGATCTGGGACAAAGTTTTCATTTTTATAGCTGTTGTTAATGTCCTCTAAAAAAGCGGTTTTTTTAAGCAAGCTCTCACGTTCTTGGTTGTTAGTGTTCAACTTGCTTTGGGCAGCAATAAAAGCAATTTGATTGCTGTTAAAGTTTTCTTTTTGTGCATTAAGGCTGCTTGCTTCAAGTTGAAGATCAGCAATACTGGTGTTGATATCCTTTAATTTTTCTTCATAGAGTTCTACATTGTTTTCTTTTTCTTGAGCTAGAGTTATGGCATCTTGAAAAAATCTTAAGCGCTGTTGATTGAAGGATAATTCACTTTCTATGGCTTGCTGTTTACTTTGCCAATCTAAAACTGCTTTTTTATCTTCTTCAGAAAGTTTTTCATCCAAATCAATCAGCTTGAGTTCAAGATCTACATTGTCTTGGCGTAATTGTTGGATTTGGTTAATTTTACTTTCTAATAAGTCAGAGAAGGCTACTTTGCTTAAAAAGCCTTGGCGTTGATTTTTTTGAATCAGGGCATAAGACTGACGTTGCTCAGATTTTTTTAGGCTAGATTGTGTGCAAAAGTAAGTATTATTGTTAGAGCTTTTTTGACATTGAGTATTTTTAGGTAAAAATATTTGTTGTAATTTTAAAACTTGTTCTTCATCAACGGCGTCCTTGTTGATCTGCGAAACAGAAACATAAAAACGCAACCAAAAACTTTGTGGCAAAACATACAAGACCACACTGCTTACCAGCAAACAAGGCAGTATGAGCCAGCGTTTAGGGTATGTATTTAAAAAGTTCACAGTTCATCTTTACGAGCTTTTTGTATATTTAGCAACAATATCAATGATGCAAAGATAATGATGGATGACACAAGGTATGGAAAACGTACATAAAAAGAGCGGCTTGTATATACGGGAATACTAGCTTGTAAACTGCCACGTTCAAATAAAGCAATGGATTGCTGCTGTATTCCACTGGCATCAAACCAAGTAGAAATGCCAGTATTGGCCGCTCTGACCAAGCTGCGCCGAGTTTCAATGGCTCTGAACTGAGCAAATACTTTATGTTGATAGGGGCCTGAACTTTTATTAAACCAAGCGTCATTGGTTAAATTGATTAAAATATCAGCGCCTTGGGCCACCATATTGCGCGACAAATAACCAAATAAACTTTCATAGCAAATTAACGTACCAAATGTTGCTTGTGGAAGTTTGATCATGCTTTGTTCAGATCCAGAAATAAAACTACCTGCTGCGGCTGGAACAAGCTTTTCAATAAAGCTAAAGGGAAAAGGAATGTACTCACCAAAAGGAACCAAGTGGAACTTATCACTCCTGGTTAAAAGGGTATTTTCTTGATTAACGGCAAACACAGAGTTTTGATAATATCTCTCATGCTCGCGATGGATGAACGACGGCGCACCAAACAATAAATAACTGGTATTTAAATAGTCGGCATTGAATTTGTTTTTAGATGAACTCTGATCATAAAGCATGGTCACAGCAGCTTCAGGCCAAACAATAATTTCTGCACCTTTATTCACATGCTCTTTGGATAAAGAATTGTAAATGTCCATCGCCATGGCTTTGCCCTGTGCAGTCCACTTTAAACTTTGTGGAATATTGCCCTGAATCCAGGCCATATTGATTGTTTTTGTGTCTAGCTGTTGAATGTAATGGATTTGATGCTGACCAAAAACCCATAAAAGACCAGTGACAATCAGCGCAACAAAACTAGAAGTTAATGTTTTATATTTGAGACTTTGATAAAGCAAGAATTGAACAAGATACAAGCAGACACTTAGACCCAACACACCAATAATAGAACTGACTTGGCAAATAGACAACAAAGCATGCAAACCGTAGGCTGGCATCAACCATGGGAAGCCGCTAAATGGGGTTATTTGTCTGGCCAACTCCATTGCAGAAAAGCAAAGCACCCCTAGCAATAACCGTTGTCTTTGAGATTTTAAAAAAAAGCTACCGTATGCAAAAGCAGCTGCAGCCAAAGCAGGATAAAGCGCCACTAAGCTTGCGGCCATAATCAGTGCAATTTGTGCCTGCCATAAAGGCATACCGGCATGGTCATGCATGGAGATTCTAATCCAGTTTAATATAAAGTAATAGGCACTAAAGGCTAAGGTAAAAGCTATTTTAAAGGCTGTTTTTGGCGCTTTATTTTCAAGACTTGCTAGAAAAAATAAAAAATAAAAAAATACACACACAGCATTTAACCAAGGTGGGCTGATCAAACGCCCGCCTAAGGCTACGGGGAATGAAAAAACCCATAAGAGAATACAAACAGCGTAAATAAGATAAGTGGCTGGAGTTTTTGCTAAATTAAGTTTCATTTTAATGAGACGCTATAACAGTTTGCTTGAGTTTTTGCACCAGTTCATCTTGTAATGCAAACATAATTTTTTCTTCTTCCGGTTCAGCATGATCGTAACCTAAGAGATGTAAAAATCCATGGGTAAGCAAAAGCCTAATTTCATCAGGTAAAGCTACAGATTTTTCTTGAGCTTGAGCTTGGGCTACGGGCACACAGATGATGATATCCCCTAAACAATGGTATTTTCCAAAAATTTCATTTTGCTCAAAAGAAAGCACATCGGTGGGCTTGTTTTTTTGTCTGTAGTCTAAATTAAGTTGTTGGATGGTAGATTCAGCAACAAAAGCCACAGAAACTTCACAGGCCTGCTGTTGTTGCCATGCTAGCAAATGGGACAAATCAAATTGGGCTTGGTGTTCAAAAATTTCCCAATCAGGGTGTTCACTCGATGTTAAAACATGATGTTGATTACGCACATTATGCTTTTATGTGTTTAATTCGTAAGCTTCAACTATTTTTTGCACCAAGGGGTTACGCACCACATCTTTTCTATCCAGTTTGGCAAAACCAATGCCAGGGACATTTTTTAAGATATCCAAGGCTTCAACCAAGCCAGAAACATCACCTCTGGGTAAATCTATTTGAGTGACATCACCGGTAATCACAGCTTTACTGCCAAAACCTAGGCGGGTTAAAAACATTTTCATTTGGGCGGCCGTGGTGTTTTGTGCTTCATCTAAAATCACAAAAGCATTGTTGAGTGTGCGTCCGCGCATAAACGCTAAGGGAGCAACTTCAATAATACCGCGTTCAATCAAAGAGAATGCACGCTCAGCTTCTACCATATCATGCAAAGCATCCAATAAAGGACGCAAGTAGGGGTTTACTTTTTCTGCCAAGTCACCGGGTAGAAAGCCCAGTTTTTCTCCAGCTTCCACGGCAGGGCGGGTGAGAATAATTTTTTTAACCAAACGTTTTTGTAAAGCAGCGACCGCCATGGCCATGGCCAAATAAGTTTTACCGGTTCCTGCTGGACCCCAAGCAAAAACAATATCGGACTTTTGTAAAGTATCAATGTAAATTTTTTGGTTTTCAGTTTTAGGTGTAATGGCTTGATTCAGTTTATTTTGCCCCAATGAGTGATCATAATAATCTTTGATTTGGGTGTCTTCTCCATGTTGAGCGCCACGAATCAACATATCTATGTCTCTTTGTGCCAGCCTTTTCTGTTTAACCAAGATATCTTGTAGTTGCTTTAGCGTTTCAATAGATTTTCTAATGTTTTGCGGATTGCCCTGAAAATGCAGTTGGGTTCCACGCGGTAAAATATCAACATTAAAGGTTTTTTCTATCAATTTAAGATTGCTATCATTTTCTCCAAATAAACTCTGTGCGTATTCTGGATAAGAGAGTTCAAAGACATGATCTGGGTTATGCGATGCATGTTTGATTAATTTTGGTTTTTTCAAATAAAACTCCTTTGTTGGATAAAATCCGGATGACCTAAAATAGGTAAAAGTTCTTGTGTATGGAATAAGACATACAGATATGTAATGCTTAATAAGATAAGTCTATTGTACCATATTCAGCAAAAATACAGAGGAAAAACTTTTTAGGTTGTTCATTTTAGGTTCATCTGAATACGGTACTAACACAGCATGATAAACAGGTTTAAACAAAAAGGAGTGCTGTCATGAAAGATGTGTTAAGTTTGGCCATTGTGCTTGTCTTAATGGTACTTTATATTTTTTAAAGGGTATTGGGAGAAAAAATGAGAGTTAATTATTTGCTGCTTTTGGGATTTGTTTTGGTTAGCGCGTTAGCGCAGGAAAATTTAAACATTAAGCTACCACAAATTAAAATAGTTGTGAATGATACAGAGGCTGAAAATGGTGTACAGACCTGCTCAAAACGCTATTCAGAAGCCAGCTGTAAGCGTTCTTTTGTAGGCTCTGTTTGTTCTAACGACGGTGCCAATGGTGTGTGTTCCGTTCAAGCTTATAAAAATGAACACGCCATTTGTATGTGTGGAGAGGCTTCAATGATAGAAGAAGTGATTGAAGAAGCACCCAGGGCTTATCAATGTGACAATCACAATGTTTTTGGCAATTACCCTGAGGGCGGTGGTTGCAATACCTTTGGCTGTTATGAACCTGGAGGGGGTTGTAATACCTTTGGCTGTTACGAGGCAGGCGGCGGTTGCAACACTTTTGGCTGTTATGCCCAAGGTGGCATGTGCTCAGCCACACAATGCACAAAAAAACGTGAATCCAAAAAGCTTGTTTGTGAGTAATCCACCTATACGTTTTATGCTTAAGTAATTGTAAGAAAAACTGGCAATCTGTGTTATAGGGCAGACATGAAGTTTTCACAGTTTTTTTGCCCTACACAGAAAGAAGTTCCAGCTGAAGCTGAGATTGTTAGCCATCAACTGATGCTTAGAGCTGGCATGATCAGGCAATTGGCTGCCGGCATTTATGATGTTTTGCCTTTGGGTTTAAAAGTGTTTCGTAAAGTAGAACAGCTGGTCCGGGAAGAGATGAACGCGGCCGGCGCCATGGAAGTAAGTTTACCGGCCATTCACCCCAAAGAATTATGGGAAGAAAGCGGCCGTTGGGAAAGCACTGGCAAAGAACTGTTAAGAATCAAGGACAGAAAAGACAGAGACTATTGTTTTGCACCCACGCATGAAGAAGCTATTACGGATTTGGTGCGCCGTGAAATTCAATCCTACAAGCAATTGCCGGTGAATCTCTATCAAATTCAAACCAAATTTAGAGATGAAGTGCGGCCCCGCTTTGGTGTGATGCGCTCACGTGAATTCACCATGAAAGATGCCTACAGTTTTGATGTTAGCTCTGAAGCGGCAGATGAGAGTTATCAAAAAATGTTCAAGGCCTACCAAAATATTTTTACCCGTTGTGGTGTACGCTTTAAAGCTGTTGAAGCAGACTCTGGCAATATTGGGGGGCAACTCTCGCAAGAGTTTATGGTCATGGCTCAGACCGGGGAAGACGCTGTTTTGGTATGCAGCAACTGTGACTATGCTGCCAACAGTGAAAAAGCTGATGCGTTCATTGATCAAACAGTAAACAATCCAAATAAGATAGAGCAAAAAAAGATTCATACCCCGGACATGAAAAAAACCAAAGAGGTGGCTGATTTTTTAAACATTGAACTCAACACCGTTTTAAAGACTTTAATTGTGGAAGTGGATTCTAAATTTTATGCGGTGGTCTTGCCAGGGGATAGAGAGCTCAATGAAATTGCTTTGCTCCGTTATCTTAAAGGTCAACATATGCGCTTGCCAGAAGAAGAAAAAGTAAAGCAATTGGTGGGTGTTTATCCAGGCTCCATTGGCCCACAAAATTTAAAAACCGAGCAACTGGCAGCAGTGATTGTGGATAAATTTATTGTTAAAGACCAAGCTTACACCAGTGGTGCCAATGAGCAAGGCTACCACACAAGTGGCGTTGTTGCAGGACAAGATTTTAATTTGGATCATCATGTTTTACTTAGTGAAGTCAAAGCCGGCGATGCTTGTCCAAAGTGCAAAAACCCCATTAATATTGAACGCGGTATTGAAGTGGGCCATGTATTTAAGCTTGGGACCAAATACAGTGAAAGTTTAGGCGCAAACTTTTTAGATGAAGATGGCAAACAAAAGCCTATGGTCATGGGCTGTTATGGAATTGGTATTGCCAGAACGGCTGCCGCTGCCATTGAGCAAAATCATGATGAATATGGGATTGTTTGGCCCAAAGCCTTGGCGCCTTTTGATATTTACTTAATCAGTACTGATAGCAAACCCGGGCAAGTTCAAGACACAGCGGATACCTTGTACGAGCAGTTAAAGTCTTTGGGCTATGATGTCTTGTACGATGATCGCAAGATGGGTGCGGGCGGGAAGTTTAAAGACGCCGATCTTTTAGGCATTCCCGTGCAAATTACAGTGGGTGCAAAAGCCTTAGCTGAGGGTAAAGTAGAAATTAAACAACGGACAGAACAAGAAAAAAAATTGATCAACCCAGATCAGTTGAAAGACGTGCTACAAGGCATTTTTAAAACAGCGTAGTTCCATCAAAGCAAGCAAAATTATTTTTATGAACATTCGGCTGATCGGGCTTGCGCCCTCAAGGCCTTTATGTTGCATAAAAATAATCTAGCGATGTTTGGTAAAAGCATATTCGATTACCAACGAAAAGCGAGCAAGATCCCCCCTTAGGAAAAGATCAAAATGGAGCCCCAGCTTGTATCCAAGCCAATACTGTTTGGTAGTTGTTACTGCTGGTTCCTCCCCAAGCACTAGGCCCGCCAGCATGGGAACTGCCAGTTGATTGAGGATAATTTAAAAGATAACTGTTTTGAGGAGAGTTGGTATTGACATAAAGGGTGTTACCATTGTTACCCAATAAATAGTCATACAGATATTGAGCTGTATCCTCATTGGGCCCACTGGGGGCGCCATCGCCAATTTGAAAGTTTAAACCCGGAGGATTGGAAACAGCCACTTGGACTGCACCATTACCGTGACACCCAGAACTGGTACATGAGGCAGAAGCAAAAGCCGGTAGGACATCATCTTCAAATGTTGGGGTAGGTCCACCCGTTGGAGGAGGGGTTGGTGTTACAAGATTGGGGTCAAGGTAATCATTGGGGTCTTGATCATTCAAAGCAATATCAAAACAGCCATTTAACAATAATGTACAGTTCAAAAGCATGAAGCATAAAACAAATACTTTAGTAAAATAGCGCATTAATTACAGTATAAAACCTTAAGACAGTAAAATCCAGTATCAAAAAATAGGGGAAAGATTTTTTGATGCCGGATACACACAGACTGAGAAGACTAGGAGTACTCTCTCTTATTTGTTTGATGGATAACGCAGGTTGTTTGAACTTTAGCATTTGAATCAATATAAATTGATGGCGTAATAGTTCACAGCCTCTGTTTATGTCTGGGCTTACTTAAACTTTCTTTTAAGTAATATGGAATGTAAAAAAGTTACATAAAATTTTTATTGTTCAGGGGTATAAAACAAGTAAAGTGAAGACTTGTTGTTGACCAAAATATTTTTTGCAACAATTTTATTTGTAGGGGTTTTAACAACAAAATTTTCAAAACCATTGGCAAAAGATTTTTGCATCATGTTTTCTAAAATATCTTTAAGTTCAGGGTATTTTTTTGACTGTAACTCCTTCTCATCAACAAATAGAGTTAAGCGTCTTCCGTCTATTTCATAGTTAAGCACTTTTAACTGCGTGCTTATATTATCTACTTTAGATCTAATAAATATTTGCCATACTGCAGTAATGACGGGTTTGTGAAAAACAATACTTAAAGTGATCAATAAAGTAAAAAGTAACAAGGTGACGCGTGGTTTGGATTTTTTAGATTCATTGTTTTGAACAGGTTTATTTACAGGTTTTTCATGTTTATCTTTTTTTCTATAAAAAAAGCTTTTTGATTCTTTTAATTTTTTAGAAAACATGTTCAGTTGTTTTTCTAAATTTTCCATTTCATGTTGATAAAATTCTATTTTATCCATGCCAAAATTATTTTCTTTAACGAAAGTATCAATTTTTTGTTTTAAAATAACAAACTCTTCATCCAAGGTTTCAAGCTTTAAGGATTGGTCAGAGTTTTGAAAGCGTTTCTCTAAAGCAAAAAACCCTAATTTTGCTAAATTGATAAAAGCCAAAGGAACATCTGCGCCGTCATTTTTAAAATGAATATCAATAAGAGACTGTCTGTCATTATCCGGAAGTTTATCAATATATTTAAAGGATTTTGAGACCCAAGCAGGACTTGCTCCAGGGTCAGAAAAATAAAACTTAAGAACATATTTTCCAGTGTTAATTAATTGCATGACGATTCAGGCGCCAGCATAACATGAAGGCGCAAAAAAGTTAATCAATGCTTGTTTTTGTAAGAGCATTCTTTTTTGTTAGGATCAAGATCATTTGAAGGGATAAGCTTACAAAGATTTTCAATTGACCTGAACAGCAATATGAGGGATACAGGCAAAGCTTATGAAAAAAGTGTTTACAGGCTTATTGGGTCCAGCATACGCTAAGACTTTTTTAGAGCAAATCTATCAGTCAGGGAAGCAACATGTTTTATTGCTGCCTGATGAAAACGCAGTACAAAATTTACTTGAAGACTTGAAGTTTTTTTTAAAGTTCCATCATAATCAAAAAAAACTTAAAGTTTTTGCCTATCCCGGAAAAGAGAGTTTATTCAAGTCTAAACATTTTTTAGAAGATCAACGTGATATGCAAGAAAGAATAAAGGTTTTGCATGCCCTGGTGCACAAAAAAGCCGATATTATTCTTGTACCAGTGATGGCCTTATCACAAGTGACCATCCCTATAGATGTACTAAAATCCAATAGTTTACACTTATCTGTACAGCAAGAGATAGATAGAGAGCATCTGATTGAACGCCTGGTGTCAATTGGCTATGAACAAGTGACGCAAGTGGATGCTAAGGGTCAATTTTCTGTTCGGGGTTCAATTGTAGATGTTTTTTTAAGTCAGGCAAGAGTACCTTACAGATTAGAATTTTTTGCAGATGAGATTGAAAGCATCCGTAGTTTTGATGTTTTTAATCAAAAGTCATTGGATGAGCTTAAGCAAATTGATGTTGTGCCATCTTCAGAAATTTTATTGAATAAAGCAATCAGTGATCTTGCCAGAAAAAATATCAAAAATTATGTGGATGCCAGAGAAATACCAGCATCCAAAAGAACCAATATTTTGTTGGCCTTGGATGAGCAACAATTTTTACCCATTTATCATGATTTGCTGCCTGTGTTTTATGGGCAGCAGCACAGCATTCTAGATTATATAAAACAAGATGAAAACGCAGTTTGGCTTAGCGTTGATCCATTGGTTTTAAAACGCAGCCAAAAAAAACTAGAAGATAAGCTGTTAGAAAAAAATGATCAGCAGGACCATGCTGAGGTGCGTTGTTTCCCGCAAGAACATTTTATTGAAGCTCAAAAAAATTTTAAATTATGGGATGAAAAAACACATTTTGTTTTACAAGATATTCTAAGCCATGAAGATACTGCTCAATTTAACCATGTGGTTATTGAAAAAAACATCCAAGACCTAGCAAAACTTAGACATGCATTAAAAATTGAACACAAAAAGCAAGAGCCTTTAAAGCCCTTATTAAAATTGATTGACGATCAAAAAAATCAACAAAGGGTGATTTTTATTGTTTGCGAACAAGAAAATGACGCGCATAAATTAAAAAATATTTTGCAACACCATGATCTTTCTGTTGCTTTACTGGCTGAGGGTGAAACCAAAAAAACAGTACAAGATATTGTATTGTGTTTAGGAAGCTTGTCAGAAAGTTTTGTAGATTTAGACAGCAATGATGTTTTTATCAGTAGCAAAGATATTTTTGGTTCAAAAAAGAAAGTTGTTCAGCAAAAAGTACAGGAAGCACAACAGTTTGGTTCTTTACAAGATTTGAGTAAAGGTGATTATATTGTCCATATTGATCATGGGGTGGGAGTTTATCAAGGTTTAGAGCGAATAAAATTCAATAACCTGGAAAACGATTTTTTAAAAATAGAATATGCGGGTCAAGATAAGTTATTCTTACCCGTCTATAGACTGAACAGAATTCATAAATATGTTGGCGGTGAAGGGCGTAAACCGAGCTTAGATAAACTTGGGCAAAATTCTACTTGGGAAAAAACCAAAGCCAAAGCTAAAAAAGCCGTTGAAGAAATGGCACAAGAGCTGATTGAACTTTATGCTAAGAGACAACTGGCTTCAGGTAAAGCTTATCAACCAGCAGATGAAATGTATAAAGCCTTTGAAAGTGATTTTCCTTTTGAAGAAACTCCAGATCAGCTTAAGACCATTGATGACATTGCGCAAGATTTAGAAAGCTCCAAACCCATGGATCGCTTGGTTTGTGGAGATGTAGGGTTTGGTAAAACTGAAATTGCATTGCGAGCAGCATTTAGAACGGTAGAAGAAGGTAAGCAAACGGCAGTATTGGTGCCAACAACCATTTTGTGTCAGCAACATTATGAAACCTTTAAAGAGCGTATGCAGGGTTATCCCGTTAAGGTTGATTTTTTAAGTCGTTTTCAGAGCAAGGCAGCCCAGAAAAAAATTGTAGATCAATTGGCCAAGGGTGAATTGGATATAGTGGTAGGGACGCATCGCTTGCTTTCCAAAGACATCAAATTTAAAAATTTAGGTTTATTGGTTTTAGATGAAGAACATCGTTTTGGTGTTAAGCATAAGGAAACTATTAAAAGTTATCGCAATCAAGTGAATGTTTTAACCTTAACGGCAACACCTATTCCTAGAACTTTACAATTATCCATGACCGGAATTAGAGACTTATCCATTATCAACACACCTCCTTTAGATCGTAAATCTGTCAAGACGTTTTTGTGCAAAAATGATGATGCATTAATCAGAGATGCTATTAGAAAAGAGCTGGCTAGAAAAGGTCAGGTTTTTTTCTTGCATAATAGAGTAGATACCATGGATGCACAATGGTTGCATTTAAAGACTTTGGTGCCAGAAGCTAGAATAGAATATGCCCACGGCCAAATGGATGAAAAAATATTAGAACAAAAAATGTTAGGCTTCATTAAAAAAGAGTTTGATGTTTTGTTAAGTACAACCATCATTGAATCTGGGGTAGATGTTCCCAATGCCAATACCATGATTATCAATAGAGCTGATTGTTTTGGTTTAGCGCAACTGTATCAGCTGCGAGGAAGAGTAGGTCGCTCAGACAAAGAAGCCTATACCTATTTGATGATACCTGGAGAAGACATCATCAGCAGTGATGCTTTAAAGCGTTTAAGAGCCTTGCAAAGATTTACAGATTTAGGGTCAGGCTTAAAAATTGCTATGCATGATTTGGAAATCAGAGGAGCGGGGAATATGTTGGGTTCTGCTCAGTCAGGACATGCAGCAGAAATTGGTTTTGAGTTGTATGCGTCTTTATTAGAAAGAGAAGTGCGTAAACTTAAAGGAGAAAGTCAAACAGAAGAAGAGATTGAGCCAGAAATTCAAACAACACTACCAGCCTATTTTCCGGAAGAATATGTTAGAGATACAGGCGAGAGGCTGGTTTTGTATAAACGCTTTTCTGCAGCCAAAGATGAACAAGCTTTGGAAAGCTTGGTTGCTGAAGTAAGAGATAGGTTTGGACCCATTCCAAGAACAGTTGAAAACTTAGTTGAGGTTATTCAGCTTAAAATTGTAGCCAAAAATTGTGGTGTAAGTGTTTTACGGATCTCCGATGAAGGTCCAAGTATTGAATTTAGTGATAAAGCACCAATCAACATGGACAAGTTGTTAAAGCAAGTCAAACGCAATGAAAAAATTCAATTGCATCCTGATCAACGTTTAAGCATTTCTATTGATCATGATATGGATGCATTCAAAGAAACCAAAGCTTTTTTAAAGAGCGTGGTTTAAGGTAATGGATATCATTGTATACAAAAAGGGATTGATTTGCGAGTAAAAATATGTTATTAACGCATAACATCATTATTTGAATTAGATTAGGGGAAAAATGAAAAAGTTAATTATTATATTAAGTATATGTTTTTTAATTTCGTGTGCTGATCAAAGACAACATGTAGGAGAACAGTCCAACAAAAATTTAGGTTTAAACGGTTTGATTATTAAGCAGTTGGATCCAGAGCTTTTCCTTGACGGTCCTGATCATGGTTTAACCGGAACATGCTTGGGTCCGTATCAAGTAGGGCTAATAAATATTCCTATAAATGCGCCTCAAAACCCTGCACCTCTAGGTGGAATGATAGCATCAAGTTATACACTCAATTTAAATCAAAATGGAAATGCGCAGTTTTTTTCAGATGCATCTTGCAGTCAAGCCATTACCAGTACAATATTATCTAATAGTGATTCTTATAAGAACGAGTTTTATGTTCGTAATCAAATTGAGCAAATTGTTGCAATTTATGCTGTTTTAAATGGTTTAAACGACTTATCAATCAACAAAGAGGTTGAGTTTTTACACTGTACATATAACCAAGACACACATCCAAACTTAGTTGCTTACAATAATTTAGGTAATGGTGAAGTGGGTAATCGTTATGAGTTGTACACACCGGAACAAATTTATTCTTTAGCCTCTGATGTAAATGCGTTTACGAAACATTATTTACTGTGTTCTGATGTTGATTTTACAAATTTTTACTCTGAAGACCATCGTTACTTTACCATAGGTGGCGATAATCAGGGTCAAAGTTTCACAGGTTCTTTGATAGGTTTAAATCATGATTTTGTAGGTTATAAATATGATACTGGCGGTGCCTTTGCACCAACACTTCCTGTTTATGATGTGTCACAAGTTCTCTTGCGGCAAACATCTGATTATATTGGACTATTTTCTCAAATTGACACCTCAAAAATAGTGGATGTTAACCTGGTTGATTTTGATATCAATGTCAATGGATCAGAAGAAAATGTGGTCGGTTATTATGGTTTGCTTGCCGGATCTTCACGTGACTCTGTACTGTCTGGTATTACGGTCAATGGAAATATAATGTCAAACGCTTGGCGTGTTGGCGGGGTTTTGGGACAGTCTACAGGGAGCGATAGCTTTATAGAAAACATCCATTTTTTAAATGGAACAATTCAAGGTCGTTCAAGCGTGGCGGGACTGATTGGAAATACTTCAAACCATACTATTAAAAACTCTAGTGCTTCAGTAGATATTATTGTCAATAGCGCTGATGGCGGAAATGTTGGTGGTTTGGTTGGTTACTTAGGTGGTAGTCAGGCTATGATTACAGAATCATTTTCACAAGGTTCAGTTCGGTGCAATGGCTCTTGTGTCAATGTAGGAGGATTGATTGGAGCAATGTCTGATGCTAGTATTGAAAACAGCTATTCAACAGCCAATGTTGTATTGGTGGATGGACATAGTGCTGGTGGATTAATTGGATCTGTTAATAGAGGAACCATAAAGCATGCACATGCTACAGGAAACGTAGAAGCAAGCGATTTTGCTTATTATTCTGGTGGATTGATTGGTAGTGTCTCTGGTGAAGTTAATATTAGTAGAAGCTATGCTATGGGCAATGTAACGGGTGAATTTGGTGTTGGTGGCTTTGCAGGTTTGGTTGGATCATATGGACGCATTCAAAATATAGAATGGTGCTATGCAACCGGAAATGTCAACGCAATAAAAGAAGCAGGCGGTTTTGCTGGAACGATTAGTAGGGCAAATATTGCTAATGCATATGCATCTGGCTCAGTTGCATGTAATGATACTATATGTGGTGGTTTTATTGGCAAAGTTTTCGATCTAGCTGGAACATTTTCTACAATCAACAATGTATACTCTATTGCTCAAACTGTTTCGAGCAATGGTTTGTCAGGTGGACTTATTGGTGATGTTTATGTCCAAAATAATGCAAAGCTTAAACTTAACAATTCTTTTACAGCTAATAATAGTATTACCGGCAGTCAGACTGGAACATTGATTGCTGCTGGTACGTGGTATACAACTGCACAAAACAATCATTATTTTTCGTGTGTCTTATGTGATAATTGCAACACCAACAGTGCGCAAGAACAAGTGACGCTCGACCATTTTTATAACCAAGATAATGAACCTTTGGATAGTTGGTTATTTTTTATTAATGACAATTATTGGGTTCTTCCAGAAATGGGTGGTTTTCCAGTTATTCCTTTGGCTGGGGCAGACTTATAAGTAAGAAAATGTTGGGGAGTTGATTATTTGAGAGTGGATAGTACTTTATAGATTTACTTGGAGTGCTTTCCTATAAAAAGTTATAGTGCTTTAACAAAGATATAGTACAGATTATTTTTAATGAACACTCGGCTGA